>NZ_JBDJAW010000015.1 GCF_039649665.1 Microbispora sp. ZYX-F-249
CCCACCGGCCGAACGGCCCGGTGCGGCCGAGCTCGGCGGCTCCCCGGGTCATGCGGTCCATGGCGAGCCACGCCATGATCTTCGAGTGGACGAAGTGGCGGCGGGGGCCGCGCACCTCCCACAGTCCCTCGTCGGGCCGGTCCCAGTTGTGCTCGAGGAACTCGGCGCCCTTCACCAGCAGCGACCAGGTGTAGTCGTCCCGCGGCATGCCCCGCTTGCGCGCCCGGTAGAGGGCGTTGACCACCTGGCCGTAGACGTCGAGCTGGAACTGGCCGGCGGCGCCGTTGCCGATCCGCACGGGGGCCGAGTTCTCGTAGCCGGGCAGCCAGTCGAGCGTCATCTCCGGCAGCCGCCGCTCGCCGGCCACGCCGTACATGATCTGGTGGTCCTCGGGGCGGCCCGCGATGGCGCGCAGCAGCCACACGCGCCAGGCGTCCGCCTCCTCGACGTACCCCGCCCGCAGGAGCGCGTCGAGGGTCATCGCCGCGTCGCGCAGCCAGCAGTAGCGGTAGTCCCAGTTGCGCACGCCGCCGAGGTGCTCGGGCAGCGACGTGGTCGGGGCGGCCACGATGCCGCCGGTCGGGCTGTAGGTCAGCGCCTTGAGCGTGATGAGCGAGCGGACGACGGCGTCGCGCCACGGACCCCGGTAGCCGCACCGGGAGACCCAGTGCCGCCACGCGTCGACGGTCAGGCCGAGCTCGGCGAGGGGGTCGATGGCCGGGGGCTGCGGCTGGTGGGAGGGGTGCCAGGTGAACACGAACGGCAGGCGTTCACCTGCGGCGACGGTGAACGTCGCCTCGTGCCGGTAGTCGCCGCCGCGCAGCGGGACGGGGGAGTGGATCCACACCGAATCGGGGCCGCCGACCGCGTGCAGATGGGCACCTGTCCGGCGGGCCCACGGCACGATGCGGCCGTAGTCGAAGCGGATGCGGATCTCCGTCGTCATCTCCACCGTCCCCGACAGGCCCTCCACCATCCGGACCAGGTCGGGGTTGCCGGAGCGGACCGGCATGAAGTCGACCACCCTGACCGTCCCCGTGGGGGTCTCCCAGTCGGTCGCGAGCACCAGCGAGTCCTCGAGATACGCCCGCCGGGCGGCCGTGTCCCGCCCCACGGCGGCCATCCGCCAGAAGCCGTTGGACTCGTCGCCGAGCAGGCGGGCGAAGCACGAGGGGGAGTCGAAGCGCGGCAGGCACAGCCAGTCGATCGAGCCGTTCCGGCCGATCAGGGCGGCCGACTGCGTGTCGCCGATCAGTGCGTAGTCCTCGATCCGCATGCGCTCACCTCCCCCGCGCCGTACGGCGTGTCCCCTCAGCGCCGGGCGTGGGCCTCCTCCCTGGGCAGCGGCCCGGCGCCGGTGTGCCGGCCCGGGCGCGTCCGCGCGTGCCGCTGCCCGGGGCCCGGTCCCGTACGGCCGGCCAGGGCGTCGGCCACGACCCCCGTCGCGAAGGCGTAGACGGCCTTGTGGAGCAGGTCCACGCCCAGTTCGAGGCGGGGCCAGGTCGGGGGCGGCGCGCCGACCCCGGTGGCGTTCTCCAGGATCTGGTCGTTGGTGAGCCGCACCACGGCGAACTTCACCGACGACCACGGGCCCCGCAGCCCGGCGTGGGCCATCACGGACCGCAGGATTCCCAGCAGCGCGCCCTCGCCGTAGTGCATGGCCCAGTTGACGGCGTCGGACGCGCGCCCGGACCGCTCGGCCATGCCGGTCAGGCGTTCGAGGACCCGTGCCGGGACGTAGGAGTTCGGCCGTCCGGTCAGCCGCTGCTCCAGCTTCTCGCCGAGGGTCATCACGGCCGCCCCGGCCGCCCCGGCGACCAGGCCTTCCCACAGCGCTCGCCTCATCATGCAGGCTTCGTACCCGGTGGCCGGGCGGAGTCCCCGGCGGGAGCCCACAGCTTCATGAAGACCTGCGTCGCCGGGCCGATCGTCAGGGCGAAGACCAGTGTGCCCACGCCCACCGTGCCGCCGAGCAGCCAGCCCACGGCGAGCACGGTGATCTCGACGACGGTGCGGGCGGCCCGGATCGACAGGCCGAGCCGGTTGAGGCCCGTCATCAGGCCGTCGCGCGGCCCGGGGCCGAAGCCCGCGTGGATGTAGAGCCCGGAGGCGGCGGCGATGGCGAGGATGCCGCCCAGGAGGAAGGCCCACTGCACCGGCCAGGCCGCGGGCGCGGGGACCAGGGCCATCACGCCGTCGGCGCTGGTGCCGACCACCAGGACGTTGCTGATCGTGCCGAGGCCGGGCCGCTGCCGCAGGGGGATCCACAGCAGCAGCACCAGCGCGCCCACCAGGTTGATGCACAGGCCGATCGACCACCCGGTGCGCACCGACATGCCCTGGTGGAAGACCTCCCAGGGGTCGAGGCCGAGCCCGGACCTGACGAGCAGCGCGATGCCGCCGCCGTAGAGCACGAGGCCGGCGTAGAGACGGACGAGCCGCAGCGGGAGCGAGCGGGGGCGCGGAAGGGAGAGTTCGGTCATAGTCGGCCCATCGTGCAGGCCGGTGGGGTTGCGAGGAAAGGGCCAATCAGAGAAATTGGCCTTCATGGATCGGTATCTCAGCGCTCCCCAGCTCGCCCGGCTCGTCCGGGTGCCATCGGACGCCCGGCCCTACTACCGGGCGCTCGCGCAGGCGGTGCGCGGCCTGGTCCTCGACGGGCGGCTCGCCGTCGGAGTGCGCGTGCCGGCCGAGCGGCATCTGGCCGAGGCGCTCGGTGTGAGCCGCACCACCGTGACCGCGGCGTACGACCGGCTGCGCGAGCAGGGCTACCTGGAGAGCAGGCAGGGGTCCGGCAGCCGTACGGCCCTGCCCGACGCCGGTGCGCTCGGGACCGACAACCCGTGGCTCGCGTCCGACGACGACGGGCTGCTGCCGCTGCACGCGGCCGCGCCCCCGGCGACCGCCCTGCTCGGCGAGGCCCTCGAGGAGGCGGGCCGGGCCTATCACCGGTACGCGCTGGGCATGGGCTACCACCCGGCCGGGCTCGCGCCGCTGCGTGAGGCGATCGCCCGCAGGTACGGCGAGCGGGGGCTGCCCACCCGGCCCGAGCAGATCCTCGTCACGGCCGGGGCCCAGCACGCTGTCCACCTGCTGATGTCCGCGTTCGCCGAGCCGGGCGGCCCGGTGCTGGTCGAATCGCCGACCTACCCGCACGCGATCGACGCGGCGCGGCTGCGGGGAGCCCGCCTGGTGCCGGTGGGCGTCCAGGAGGACGGCTGGCACCTCGACCTGGTGACCTGTGCGATGCGGCAGTCGGCGGCCCGCCTCGCCTATGTCATCCCCGACTTCCAGAACCCGACGGGCCACCTGATGTCCGACGCCGATCGCGGCGCGCTGGTGGACGCGGCCCGCCGGCACGGGGTCACGCTGATCGCCGACGAGAGCTGGGCCGAGATCGCGCTGGACGACACCGCGCGCGCGGCGCCGCTGGCGGCGTTCGACACCGACGGCCGGGTGATCAGTGTGGGGTCGGCCTCGAAGCTGTGGTGGGGCGGCCTGCGGGTCGGCTGGATCCGGGCGAGCGCCGCGACCGTGCGCCGCCTGGCCGTGCTCCGCGCCGCCGTCGACATCGCGGGCGGGGTGTTCGAGCAGCTCGTGGTGGCACGCCTGTTCGGGCGGATCGAGGAGGCGCGCGCCGAGCGCCGCCGAGGGCTCGGCGCGTCGTGCGCGGCGCTCGCCGGGGTCCTGCGCGAGGAGCTGCCGGGCTGGGCGTTCACGGTGCCGCGCGGTGGCGGCTCGCTGTGGGTGCGGCTCGACGGGCCGGTGGCGGACGCGGTCGCCGAGGCCGCCGCCGCCCGGGGCGTACGGCTGGCCCCGGGACCGTGGTTCGGCGTGGACGGCGCTCTGGAGCGGTATCTGCGGCTGCCGTTCACCCAGCCCCCGGCCGTGCTGGAGGAGGCGGTGCGCCGCATCGCCCGCGATCCCGCCGGTTACCGGCCGCGCGAGCCGCTCACGCCGATCCTGTGACCGGTCCTCAGCTGGGCGCGGGCACGGGCGGCACGTGGTCGTGCTCGGCCATCAGCACGCGGAGTTTGCGGACGAACACCAGCATGACGAGCCCCGCCGCGATCGCGGCGAGCGCGAGGGCGAGGTAGTACGCCGGCATCGGCACGACCCTGGTCAGCCGGTAGGCCTGGCCGCCGACGGAGTCGCCGAGGGCCATGGAGAGGAACCACAGGCCCATGAGCTGGTTCTCGAACGCCCGGGGGGCGAGCTTGTTGGTGACCGACAGCCCGGCCGGGCTGAGGAACAGCTCGCCGACGGTCTGGATGAGGTAGACCGACAGCAGCCACATGACCGAGACCTTCACGCCGCCCGAGGCGATGCCGGCCGCGACCGACATGACGACGAAGCTCAGCCCGACGACCACCAGGCCGACCGCGAACTTGAGCGGCGTGCTGATCCGGGTGCCGGCCTTGAGGAACATCTGCGCGAAGAGGGGGGCGACGAGGATGATCGCGAGCGAGTTGACGTTGCCCACCCAGCCCGGCGGGATCGAGAAGCCGAACACGTCCAGGTCGGTGTCGTGCTTGGCGAACAGCAGCAGCGCGCTGCCGGCCTGATCGTAGACGAGCCAGAAGATCGCGGCGGCGAGGAACAGCCACACATAGGCGAACAACCCGGTCCGCTCCTCGGCGGTGATCTCGCGTGAGGAGAAGAGGAAGGCGAAGTAGGCGATCGGCACGGCCGCCGTCACGACCGTGAGCACGAGGGCGAACCGGTCCACGGTCAGCGTGCCGCTGAGCGCCCACAGGGCCAGCGCGGCCGTTCCCGCGCTGAGCCCGACGCCCGCGACGAGCTTGAAACGCCGCTGCTCCTCGGGTGTGAGCCGGTGGTCCGGCTCCTCGCCGGCGCCGCACAGCGTGGCCCGGCCCCGGATGTACTGCGCCAGGCCGATGGCCATGCCGACCGCCGCCGCCCCGAAGGCGAGGTGCCATCGGCCGCCCGTCTGGAGCCAGGGCACGACCATGATGCCGAGGAACGCGCCCAGGTTGATGCCCATGTAGAAGACCGTGTAGCCGGAGTCGCGCCGGGCGTCGTCCTCGTGCCGGTACAGCTCGCCCACCAGCGCCGACATGTTCGGCTTGAGCAGCCCGCTGCCCAGCGCGATCAGCACGAGGCCGAGCCAGACGAACCCCCCGGCCATGGGCATCGCCATGCTGACGTGGCCGGCCATGATGATCAGGGCGCCGGCCAGCACGGTCCTGCGCGCGCCGAGCAGCCGGTCGGCCAGCCACCCGCCCACGAGGGCGAGCAGGTAGACCGAGGCGATGTAGACGCCGTAGACGCCGACGGCGGTCGTCTCGGGCAGGCCCATGCCGCCGCGCGCGACGGGCGCGGTCAGGAACAGCACGAGGACGGCGCGCATGCCGTAGTAGCTGAAGCGCTCCCACATCTCCGTGCCGAACAGCGTGGCCAGCCCCCGTGGATGGCCGAAGAAGGTCCGCTCTCCCACCGGCGGACCCGATCTTCCGGATGCCATGCGTTCTCCCCCCCGCATCGTTCTCGTACCTTACCTGCCTTTATGTCTTATTTGTCCGATTGTGGTGGCAGGCCATACCACATCCGGTCGCGCTTCTCGCCACCGGGGTCTTGTCCGGAGCTGATCTTTTGTGATGCGATGCATGCCACGCGTGCGAGATGCCCCTTGGGAGGCGCGATGACCGGCGTACTTGAGGACCGGGCGGCGATCGAGCGGGAGATCGCGGGCAGAACGGTGTGCGAGCAGCTCAGCTGGGCCGCGCGGGAGCATCCGGACGCGCCGGCGTACTCCGATCCCGCGGGAGACGAGTGGACGACGCTGACCTACGCCGAGGCGCACGGGCGCGTGCTGGAGATCGCCGCGGGCTACGCCGCGCTGGGCCTGCGGCCGGGCGACGCCGTCGCGCTGATGCTGGTCAACCGTAGCGAGCACGTGCTCGCCGATCTCGGCGCCGTCCACGCGGGAGCCGTCCCCTGCTCCGTCTACGCCACCTTCGCCCCCGAGCAGGTCGCCTACGTCGCCCGCGACGTCGGGGCGCGGATCGCGGTGCTCGGCGGCCCGGCCGACCTGGCCCGCTGGGAGCCGATCCTCGGCGAGCTGCCCGCGCTGAAGAGGATCGTCATGCTGGAGGGCGCCCCCGAAGACGACGAGCGCTTCCTGAGCTGGGAGGCGTTCCTCAAGATCGGCGCCGACGCGCTGGCCGCCGACCCGGCCGCGGTGGACGCGCGCTGGCGGGCGGTGACGCCGGAGGACACGCTGAGCGTCCTGTACACCTCGGGGACGACGGGCAACCCCAAGGGCGTCCCGCTGACCCACACGAACGTGCTGTTCGAACTCGCCACGACGCAGCGGATGATCGACCTGCCCACGCACGGCACGCAGATCTCCTATCTCACCTACGCGCACATCGCCGAGCGCGTGCTCAGCCTGTACCTGCCGCTGGTCAAGGTCAACCACGTGTACTTCTGCACCGACATGGCGAACCTCGGCGCGACGCTCGGCCAGGTGCGCCCGGTGCTGTTCTTCGGCGTCCCCCGCGTCTGGGAGAAGCTGACGGCCCGGCTGCAGGCGCTGCTGGCCGGGCAGCCGCCCGAGCAGCAGGAGAACGTGCGCGCCGCGATGGCCGCCGGGCTCGCCTACATCGAAGGGCTGCAGTACGGCCACACGGTCACGCCCGAGGTGCGGGAGGCGTACGAGCGGGCCGACGCGGCGCTGCTGTCGCTCATCCGCGGCATGATCGGGCTCGACCGGGCCCGCTGGTGCGCCACCGCCGCCGCGCCGATGCCGATCGAGGTGCAGCGGTTCCTCGCCGGCCTCGGCCTGAAGGTCATCGACGTGTACGGCATGACCGAGACGACCGGCGCGTTCACCGCCAACTCGCCGGACGTCTTCAAGCTCGGCACGGTGGGCCGGGCCGAGCCGGGCGTCGAGGTGCGGATCGCCGAGGACGGCGAGATCCTCACCCGCAGCCCCCTCAATACGCGGGGCTACCTCGGCCTCCCCGAGGCGACCGCCGAGCTGCTCGACGCCGACGGCTGGCTGCACACCGGCGACGTGGGGTCGATCGACGAGGACGGCTTCGTGCGCATCGTCGACCGCAAGAAGGAGCTGTTCATCACCTCGGGCGGGGAGAACGTGTCCCCGGCCGTCATCGAGGGGCACCTGAAGGAGCACGCGCTCATCGGGCAGGCCCTCGCGTACGGGGACCGCAGGCCGTACCCGGTGGCGATCCTCACCCTGGACGGCGAGGTCGCGCCCGAGTGGGCGCGGGCGCGCGGCATCCCCTTCGGGTCCCTGGCCGACCTGGCCGGGCATCCGGACGTGCTCGCCGAGATCGAGGCGGCCGTCGAGGCCGCCAACCGCAGGCTCGCCCGGGTGCAGCAGATCAAGAGGTGGCGGCTGCTGCCCGCCGAGTGGACCGCCGAGACCGAGGAGCTCACCCCCAGCCTCAAGCTCAAGCGCCGCATCGTCCACGCGCGGTACGCCGACGTGATCGAGGAGCTGTACGCGGCCGGCTGAGCGCGGGGAGGTTCTCACCGGGCCGCACGACCGGACCGGGTTTCACCGGCCGTCTTTTTACCTGCCCGGGAGTGTGTCGGGGGCGGGGCGGCCCCCGGTCGTGCGTACGGTCACGGGGCATGATGAGACCTCTGTTCGCGACGCTGGCCCTCGCGGCCGCGACGACGGCGGCGGCCGCGCCGGCCCCCGCCCCCGGTGACCTGGCCATCCGCTCGGTCGAGGTGCGCCCGTCCGATCCGGTGGTCGGCCCCAGCGGGTCGGTGCGGCTGGTCGTCGACGTGGTGGCGCGCGGCGCGGAGCGCGTCTCCGTCGTCCTGGAACCCGGCCGTGCTCCCGCGGACGAGGACGAGCCCGGCAAGGAGCCGCCCGAGCCGGACGTGTCCCCCTCGCCGCCGTCGGGCGACGCCGTGCCGGTGCCGTCGGCCCCTCCGGAGTCCGGCCTCCCGGCTCCCGGCGTGCCCGGTTCGGTGCCCGGTTCGGTGCCCGCTGTCGGGCCCCTGCCGGGCTTGGGCGGGCTGGCGTCCGCGATGCCCGGAATGGTGGGGGTGTCGCGTGCGGGGGGCCGGCCGGCCTGGCGCGTCTCCCCGGCGTCGCCGGGGGAGTGGGAGACCTGGCGGTTCCTCCCGGACAAGCCGTTGTCGCGGTGGTATCGGAGCGGCCCCTGGACGGTCACCGCGACGGCGGTGAACGCGCGGGGCGAGCGGGCCGTCGCCCGGGCGGGCTTCAACCTGCGCCGGGCGACCGAGATCGAGGGACTCAAGGCGGTGCGCGACGGCGAAGCCGTCCGGGTCACCGGGACGCTGCTGCGGGTGGACCCGGTCGGCAAGGTCGACTACCGGCCCTTCGCGGGGCAGCGGGTCGAGGTACGCTTCCGGCCCGCCGGGTCGCCTCGCTGGAGGACCGTGGGCGAGGCGGTCACCCGCAGGGACGGCTGGTTCAGCGCCCGGGTCCGGGTGGACGGAGAAGGCGCGTGGCGTGCCGAATATGCCGGTACGTCCAGATATGCCGCCGACACAAGTCCGCAGCGCGAGGCATAAAAGCCGCTCTATGTCTTGTGAGAGCATAAAGTCGGACATAGTGGTCAGTTACCATTTTGTAATCTTTTAAGCCCAAGAGTGAGGCAACTTTTCTCCTCCTTGTGACGTCTATGACGTAGGTGCGCCCCAAACCGGGGCGCGATCCTTGAAACGGGGAGAGGATTTAGCCTCATGGAGAAACGAGTCGCTACCGCTCTGGTAGCGGTCGCCATGGGCGCCACGGCGCTCGCGACTGCGCCCGCGTACGCGGACCCTGTCGCGCCTTCGCCGACGCCCAAGTCGGACTCCACTCCTTCGGACAACGCCCGCAAGCCGTACACGCCGGACCCGCGCATCCTGTCGGTCGACGTCGACCCGAACGTGGTCGTGGTGAACAAGGGCCGGTCGGCCCAGGTCACCGCCCGGGTCACGACCAGGGACGTCAAGAGCGTCGACATCGACCTGTGGGGTCCCAGGGGCCGCAGCGACCACGGCGGCGACCACTGGTTCGGCAAGCGCAAGGGCGGCCCGAACGACGGTCCGAAGTTCGACCACGCGTCGCGGTCGTGGCGCTTCGACTGGAGCGACCGCACCGGCACCTACAAGGTGCACGTGGAGGCGATCGGCCTCGACGGCAAGAAGTACACCGCCGACCGGACCTTCACGGTGAAGCGCAACGAGTGGCACGCGCCGCGCCCGTCGGGCCCGAAGGCGACCCGCATCGCCGGCTTCGACGCCACGCCCGAGCCGGTCCGCAAGGGCCGCTCGCTGACCCTCAAGGGCACGCTGCAGGTCGCCAAGTGCTGGGGTGACTGGTACTACGACGACTGGAACGACTTCTCCGGCCGTCGCGGCGGCGACCGCTACTGCTCCGACAGCCGCAACTACTGGAACGACTGGCGCTGGCTGGGCTCCCAGGACGTGGAGGTCTACTTCCAGCCCTCGGGCTCCCGCCGCTGGCAGTACGTGGACACCATCGAGACCGACGGCGACGGCGACTTCGCCGCCACGGTCCGGGCCTGGCGGTCCGGCACCTGGGCGGTGCGGTTCGACGGCAACCGCCGTCTCAAGGGCTCCGAGGCGACCGACTACGTGAAGGTCTGGCGCCACTAGGAATCCCTCCGCGACGCCCGGCTCCCGTACGGGGGCCGGGCGTCGGCTTTTTCTCTGACGTGGTTCCTGATTAAAGGTGACAGTTGGGGTAGAGAGGTCCCGGCGTGCGCGTGAAACCTGCATAGTGAGTGGAGCGCCGCGGTCACGAACGGCGAGCACCCGCTCGCACCGCGTGTAGGGGGGTCTGGCTTGATCCGACTGATGCTCGCCGAGGACATGCACCTCATCCGCAAGGCGCTGGTCGCTCTGCTGTCGAGCGAGGACGACCTCGAGGTGGTGGCCGAGGCGGACAAGGGTGAGGACATCGTCCGGCTCGGCTGCCTGCGGCGTCCGGACGTCGCGGTGCTCGACATCGGGATGCCCGGTGTCGACGGCCTCACCGCGGCGGCCGAGCTGCACCGCCGATTACCCTCCTGCAAGACCGTCGTGCTCACCGGTCTCGGCACGCCCACCGCGCTGCGCAAGGCGCTGGACGCCAACGTGCGCGGCTTCGTCGTGAAGGACGCCTCGCCGGGCCACCTCGTGGACTGCATCCGCCGCGTGTCGAAGGGGGAGCGCGTCATCGACCCCGAGCTCGCGGTGGCCGCGCTCGACGCCGACGCCAACCCGCTGACCGCGCGCGAGCTCGACGTCCTGGAGACCGCCGCCGGCGGCGCGACCGTCGGCGAGATCGCCGACCGCCTGTCGCTGTCGCGCGGCACGGTCCGCAACTACCTGTCCCGCATCCTCACCAAGGTCGGCGCCCGCTCACGCGTCGAGGCGATCCAGATCGCCTCCGAGTGCGGCTGGCTCTGGCCCGCGGCCGGGCGCGACATCGGCATCCTGCGCTACCGCTCCCGCCGGTAGCGGCCCCGGCGCCTCCCAATGGCCGACCAGGTCCGCGTACAGCGGCGAGGCGGCCACCATCTCCGCGTGCGTGCCGAGCAGGACGCGGGTGCCGTCCATGACCAGCACCCGCCGGGCCCGCAGGGCCGAGGAGATCCGGTGCGCCACGACGATCAGCGTGCCCTCGCGCGCCGCGAACGCCGCCTCCGCCCGCGCCTCCGCCGCCGGGTCGAGATGGCAGGTCGACTCGTCGAGCACGACCAGCCGGGCGGGCGACAGGTAGGTCCTGGCCAGCGCGACGAGCTGCCGTTCGCCCGCCGACAGCTCGGCCGGGTCGAGCGGGCCGCCCGCCGTGCGCCGCGCGAGATCCGCCAGCCCGAACGCCGCCACCGCCTCGTCCACCCGCTCCGGCGGCGTCCCCGGCGCGAGGTAGGTCAGGTTCTCCGCCAGGGTGCCGGGGAAGACGTACGCCTCCTGGGGGATCAGCGCGCGGGCGGCCGGATGGACCTGTGCGGCCGGGACGCCGCCGACGAGGACCTCGCCGTCGTCCGGGCGCAGCAGGCCGGCCACGAGCGCCGCCAGCGTGGACTTGCCGATCCCGCTCGGGCCGACGACCACCAGGTGGTCACCCTCCGGCACGACGAGGTCCAGGCCGTCGATCACCGGCTCGGCGGCCTTCCGGCCGGCGGCGCCGTAGGCGAAGCGCACCCCGCGCAGCTCCAGGCGGACGCCGCCGGGCCGCCGGTCGCCGTGCCGCACGGGCGGGCCGGGGGCGTGCAGGATGCGCTCCAGCGTGACGGCCAGACGGACGCCGCTGACGCCGAGGCCCTGCACGAGGCCCCCGAGCGCGGGGGCGAGCGACTGCATCACGTAGGTCAGCGAGCCGAGGATCACCCCGCCGGTGACCCCCTGGCGCACCAGCCAGGGCGCGCCCGCGAGCAGGAGCACGACCGGCAGCCACGCGCCCACCGCCAGCGACAGCGTCCGCGACGCCGTCACCCGGGCCAGCGCCCGCGCGGCCCTCGCCTGCCGGAAGACCTCCCGTCCGACGCTCGCCGCGACGCGCTCCTCGCCGCCGCAGGCCGTCACGTCCCGCAGGCCGCTCGCCATCGCCGCCACCGCGGCCGCCGTACGCTCGTCGGCGACGATGAACTCGCGCTGACGCCGGGCGAGGGCGGGCAGGGAGACGAGGAACAGGCCGAGGCCCAGGGCCACCGGCGGCAGCACGAGCGGGACGACCTGGGGGGCCAGCGTCGTGAGCCCCACCGCCACGCTGACCAGCGTGAACACGAAGGTCCTGACCACGGTGATGATCGCGCCCAGGGCGTCCCTGGCCAGCTCCACCTGATGGTTCATCCGGGCGACGGCCGCGCTGTCGCCGCCCCGCCCGGCCCGCAGCGCCCCGGTCACCACGCGTTCCAGCAGATCGTCGCGGAAGGGCTCGACGATTCCGGCGATGAGCAGCAGCACCCGCCGGGCGGCCACCGCGGCCACCGTCCACGCGGCCGCGAGCACGCCGAGCCAGGCCAGACCCGCCAGTGGCCGCCCGGCGGCGAAGCCGTCGTCCACCGCGCGCGCGACGGCGTACCCGCCGCACAGCGCGGGCAGGGTCTCACCGACCGACCAGGCGGCCAGCAGCAGCAGCCGGGACGGCTCTCGCGTCAGCGCCCCCGTGACCACGCGCCGCGCGCCGGCCCTGCGCGTATCGGCGCCCCGCATATCGGCCTCCTGTCTGTCGGCCCCCTGTCTGTCCGCGCGGCGCGTGCCGGCCTGCCACGCGTCCGCCTGCCGCGGCATCCCGGCGAGGGTGCGCCGCCTCACGAGTCCTCCTCCGCCTGGAACACCGCCCGGTAGCCGGGGTCGCGCCACAGCCGCTCGTGTGTGCCGGTCGCGCGGACCCGCCCGTCCTCCAGCCACACGACCTGGTCGGCCTGCGCCGCCGTCGTCACCCGGTGGGCCACCACCAGCCGGGTGCGGTCGGACAGGCTCCCGGTGAGGGCGCGCGCCACCTGCCGCTCGGTCACGGTGTCGAGGCTCGACATGGCGTCGTCCAGGATCAGCAGCCGACCGGCCTGCGCGAACGCACGGGCGAGCCCGACCCGCTGCATCTCGCCGCCGGACATCGGCGCGTCGCCGACCGGAGTGGCGTACCCGAGGGGCAGCCGCCGGATGAAGGCGTCGGCGCAGGCGGCGGCCGCGGCGGCCCGCACGGTGTCCTCGCTCCGCACGGTGTCCTCGCTCCGCACGGTGTCCTCGCTCCGCTCGCCGGGGGCGTCCCGGGCGCCCAGCCCGAAGGCGACGGCCTCGCCCAGCGTCTCGCCGAACAGCGCGGGCCGCTCGAACGCGTACCCGACCGCGCGGCGCAGCGGCTCGCGGCCGATCTCCCGCAGGGGCACCCCGTCCAGCAGCACGGCGCCGCGTTCGGGATCGACGAGCCGGCCGGCCACGGCGGCCAGCGACGACTTGCCCGAGCCCGAGCGGCCCACGACCGCCGTGCACGTGCCGCCCGGCACGACCAGGCTGACGCCGCTCAGCAGCCGCACGCCGTCGGCCCGTACGGTCACCTCGCGCAGCTCCAGGGTGCCGGGGCCGGTCGGCAGCGTGCGGTCCCCATACGCGGGGGCCGGCACGGCGAAAAGCTGCTCCAGCCGCATGGCGGCCGACCGGGCGCGGGCGATGCGGGCCGCGTAGCCGAGCGCCGACCCCAGGCCGGCGCCGAGCACGACGTAGCGCGCGGCTGCGAGCAGCTCGCCGACTGTGAGGCCGCCCGCCGCCAGGCGCAGTCCGCCGACGCCGAGCACCGCGATCTCCAGGAACGGGATGACGACGGCGGCCTGGACACCGGCCCGCGCCTGCAGCCGCCACAGCGCCAGCCCGTGGGCGCGCAGTCGGGGGAGCGGGGCGAGCACGCGCGCGGCCTCGCGGTCCTCGCTCCCGGCCGCGGTGATGGTGCGGGCCCCGGCGAGGGCGCCGACGAGCATGGCGGCGATCTCCCCCTGGGCCTGCTGGTAGCCGCCGGAGGCCGCCGTGGTCCTGCGCATGAAGGCGCGCAGCACGGCCACGATCAGAAGCAGACCGGCCACCAGCGTGACCGCGAGCCACGGGTCGATCAACGCGAGGGCGACGACGCTGCCGGCCGCCGGAACGATCAGCGTGGCGGCCGTGACCACCGCCTCGGGGGTCCGCCCGGCCTCCTCCACGTTCACCCCGGCGCGGGTGACGAGCTCGCCCGGCGTGAGGTGGCGGGTCATGCCCGCGCCGACGGACAAGGTGTGGGCCACGACCCGGGAGCGCAGCCACTGCGCGGCCCGCGCGCCGCTCACGCCGGCCGCGAGCACGCGCAAGGTGTCGCAGGCGACCACGAGCGCGACGAGCAGCGCGGCGGCCACGAGCGGGCCGGTGAGCCCGGCGCCGGCCCTCGGTCCGCTCCCCGCCTGGGCCCCCACCACGGCGTCGACCGCGCGGCCGAGCGCCGCGGGGAGCAGCAGGTCGGCGGCGGCGCCCAGCAACGCCGCCGCCGCCAGCGCCGCCAGCCACGGGCCGCCGCGCCGTACGGCCCGCGCGATAAGCAGGTCCGCCGAACGAGAGCTCACGTGGTCCTCCAGGAGTGCGAGGGCGGGACGGGGCCGCAAACGCGGAAGCCTGGGCGGCCGCGACGACCGCCCAGGACTCCGTTGCGCGTGCTATCAGCCGCAGATGAGGCTGAGGCTGCTGTTCTCGTGCGGGGTGCAGGCCAGCAGGGACAGGTTGCTGCCGCCGCCGCCCTCGTGGCCGCCGGGAACCTCGAGGGTCTGCAGGTCGAGAAGCGCCATTTCGATCATCTCCTTGTATGAGTGCCGTCAGCCCCGGTTGAGGCCGATGTTCGTGGTCCGGATGGTCGTCAGCCGCAGACGATGCTCAGGCTGCTGTTCTCGTGCGGGGTGCAGCCCAGCAGGGACACGTTGCTCCCGTGGTCGCCGCCGCGCTCGGTCGGGGCCTCGAGGGTCTGCAGGTCGAGAAGCGCCATTTCGATCATCTCCCTTGTATGGATGAGCCAGCCCGGATGAGGCTGAAGATCGTGTTCGCCGGAGGGTCCGTCAGCCGCAGACGATGCTGAGGCTGCTGTTCTCGTGCGGGGTGCAGCCGAGCAGGCTGATGTTGCTGCCGGGGTAGTCACCGCCGCCGCCGGGGGTCTCGAGGGTCTGAAGGTCGAGGAGCGCCATGGGTGTGTTCACCTCCTTCCGGTGCTGGTCGGGATGCGGGACCCGGCGGCGGTACGCAGGGGGGCCTGCGCCTGGGGCCGTCCGGGGGGCTCGAGGAACGGGAGACGGACCGGCTCGTCGTGCAGCGCGGTGCCGAGTGCGAGCAGCACTCCGGCGCTCCCTGTGGCGAGGTCCATCGACAGACGGAGCAACTGGGCCCCGGGGAAGGCCAGCCCGCCCCGATGGGGAAGCTCGTGCCAGGCCAGCCGGGCGATCTGCGCCTCGGCGGCCCGCGGGTCGGGGCTGCTGCAGGACGCCAGGCAGGCGATCATGCCGGCCCGGCCGGCGAACAGGCCCGACTGGACGTAGTACGGCAGCGTCAGCACCGACCGGATGGCGGCGAGCGACTCGGCGAGGGTCTCGTCGTGCCGGTGGGCGAGATAGCGGTCCAGCACCAGGCCGATGCCGGCCGACCCCTCGTCGAGGTAGGGGTTGGTGCGCCAGCCCTGCTGCACCTGGAGCTGGCCGTCCTCGCGGCCGACGCACCGGCGCAGGTCCTGCCGCAGCGCGGTGGCCGCGAGGTCGAGCAGCCCGGGGTCGCCGGTGCGCTCGTAGGCGTGCAGGAACATCAGGGCGGGTCCCGACGAGCCGTACATCAGGCCCGCGTGCGGGTACCGGCCGCCGCTGATCTCGGGCACGTCGTCCGGGCCGCCGAGGCGGTCGGCCACCTCCGCCACGACGCGCGCCGCCCGGTCGCGGAACTCCGGCTCACCGGTCCTGTCGTGCAGGTGCATCAGGGCGAGGGCGATGCCGGACAGGCCCCGGTAGAGACTCAGGTCGAGCCCTTCCCCCGGCTGCCGCACGCAGCGCTCGGCCACGTCGAGCGCGTCCCGGCGGCGGCCGAGAGCCTCCAGCGCGTACGCCACGCCGTGCAGGCCGTTGTAGAAGCCGATCCCGACGCCGGGCTTGGCGGCCTGCCGGACGAGCCACTCCTCGTGCTCGGGGAACCGTCCGGCCCCGGTCGCCGCCAGCGTGTACAGGACGCCGGCCGCGCCGTTGGCGAAGCTCACGCCGCCGCCCGGCTCGAACTGGACGATGTCGCCGGGGAACAGCCGGTCCTCGCGGTCCGGTGTCGCCGAGGCGAGGATCGCCCTGGCCAGCGCCTCCCGGACCGCGGGCCAGTCCTCCCTCATCCGGCCCGGCCGCGGGAGCAGACTCGGCTCGGCCGCGGGCGGGTCCTGCCCGAGGATGGTCCGTACGGCTCCCTCGATCAGCGCGGGAGGCACCGGGAACGTCTCGGTGATCAGCCGGCCGAGCTGGGCGGCCTTGGGCCGGTGGACCTGCAGGAGCATGGTGGTCATCGGGGCGAACACGCCCAGGTGCAGGCAGGCCAGCGCGTACTCGTCGGCCTCGGCTCCGGCCAGTCCGCGTGGCGGCATGAAACCGGGGTTGGCGAGCGTGGGCCGCCTGCGCTCCTCGATCGGCGAGGAGACCTCGAAGTCGATCAGCACCACCCGCTCGCCCTCGACCAGGATGTTGAAGGGATGCAGGTCGCCGAACACCACGCCGCGCTCGTGCAGCGCCGAGACCGCCGCGCGCACCTTGGCGAGCATCCCGACGGCCCACCCGGCGTAGTCCGCGGTCATCTCGGGCGTGCGGTCGGCCCGGGTCAGGGGGTGCTTCTGGGCGATGAGCTGGCTGAGCGAGGTGCCGTCGATGTACTCCTGCACCAGGAAGTGGTGCTCGCCGACCGTGAAGTAGTCGCGCAGCGCCGGCACGGCGTCGAGGCCGGCCAGGCGTTCCATGATCGCGGCCTCGTGCCGCAGGCGGGTGACGGCGTCACGTCCCTCGACGTCGAGCCCGGCGTGCGGACGGGCCTCCTTCAGCACCACCTTCTCGCCGGTGCGCCTGTCGCGCCCGAGGTACACGCCGCCGCCGTTGGAGAAGTGCAGCACGCTCTCCACGTCGTACGGCACGCCTTCGAGCGTCACCGCGTTGCGGGCGGCCAGGTGTGGTTCGAGGAACGCCGGCAGGGTCACCCAGGAGGGCAGGGCGAACGCCGGGCCGCGCACGTCGGGGACGAGGTTGCCGTCGGCGTCCTCGATCGCGAGCACCCGCTCGCCGCTGTCGTCCAGGCAGTGGCGCTCGGCGAAGCCGCCGTACCGGACGAACAGGGGGCCGTCGCCGTAACGCAGGTCGCTGAGGATGTACGGGCCCTCGACGCCGTCCAGGATCTCGGCGAGCTCCTTGAGCGTCAGCTCCAGCTGGGCCTCGTCGACGGGGTAGATGGTGACCAGCTTGCCGCTTGACCCGCGGAACGCGTACTTGGAGTTCTGCATGGTCATCACGCGCCGGCCGCGCAGGAATTTGAAGGCCAGCCCGCGCGGCGCGCAGTAGTCCCAGGCCGCCGCTATCACCCGCTCCGCCTCCGCCAGGGAGGACGAGATGTGGATCTTCCATCCCTGGCTGGGCAGCCTGGCGCCGATCGGCGCGTAGTGCAGCCAGGTGTCGGTCGCAAGATGGGCCCATCCCTCGGGCGCGGGCCGGGCGGCGATCGCGAAGTCGGGATGCTCCGCGCGCTTGCTGTCGAGCTTGTCGTAGAACAAGGGATCTGCGAGGCAGTAAATCTCGTACTTACTAATCACCAGATGTCCCCTTAGGCCGGTCACGTCAAAGAATTCCGGAAATAACGAGAAGGGCCAAGTTACGCCCGTCAACTGCGCTATGTGAAATCTGCACATAACGAACCGTGACGTGGTCATGGGTGGGTGGTGATGCCATTCACGGCCGTGTCCGGGACGTCGCGGGGACCATCTGGTCAGATCGCTGGTCAAGGGCGCGCGGCGCCCGCCCGCCGCCGAAAGGGGTGGCGCAGGGCGGCGATCAGGCGCCGGGCGCCGGGTCCCGTCGCCGCGCGCACGGCGGCGATCGGAGTCGCGCAAAGGGGCCCGGGCCGCGGATGGGCCGGTGGACTGCCGGGGCCCCGGAAGCCGGGAGCGGGCGCGCGGGCCGCACGCGACTGGACAGGAATGCCGGCGCGCCCGGGTTCGCGGAGGCCCGGGCAGGGGGCGGCCGGAAGGCGGCGCGCGGCGCGGCGGAAGCCGAGCGAGGCGCCGTGGGCGCCGGAGGCGGCGGGCCGGGTGATCCCGGCCGCCGTCAGCGGCGGTCTCAGCCCCTGCGGGGAATCTCGACGATGATGCGGAACCAGCCGTCCGGGTCGAGGATCGTTCCCACCATGCCGTCGAGCGCCGCCGCCCGGTTGCGCAGGTTGTCCAGGCCGTTGCCGTCGCCCGGCGGGACGGAGGGATCGACGCCGTCGTTGGCGATGGTGAGCGTCACCACGCCGCTCCGCACGACGATCTCGATCGTGCACAGGGTCGCCCTGCTGTGGCGCAGGACGTTGGTCACCGCCTCCCGCACCGTGATCGCGAGCACCGCGCTCACCTCGTCGCCCAGCTCCGCGTCCGCGACCTCGATCTTGCAGTCGGTGCCGTACGCCCGGAGCACGGCCCGCGCGTTGGCCAGTTCTGAGGCGAGTGAGACGTCCCGGAAGGAGCGGGTCACGTTGCGGATGTCGGCGGACGCCTGGCGGATGGCCTGCACCACGTCGGCGAGCGCCGGTCGCAGGGGGCTGTCGTCGTCGGCGAGCCGGTAGGCGAGTTCGCTGCGCAGGGTGGCCAGCCACAGGCGGCTGCTCACGAGGTCGTGCACGTCGCGGCCGAACTGCTCGCGCGCTTCCGCCGCCGCCTGCCGTACGGCCTCGGCCTGCATGGTGCGCAGCCGGCGCAGGCGGACCGCGAGGATCACCAGCGCGGCGATCAGGAGCGTACCGAGCAGGACGAGCAGGGCGATGAGGGCGAAGTGAGGCAAGTAACGACCCTCCAGTCATCCTCGCCGTAACATCGGCCTCGCCATTAGATGCACACGTTAGATCTTTGCATACCGGTCACGAAATATGGCTACTTCATTGGTGTCGAAGGAGGTTCTATTACCACTGCATATAGGGGTTGCCAGGGGCGTCCTAAAAACGGGCGTTCATCAACTGTGAATCCGGCTGTAACAATTCCGGGCCCCTGCCTGTTTCGGTCACACCGGGGTCAGGCGAGCGCCCGCACCGCCGCCTCGAAGACCACGGGCAGGCGCCGCGCGGCCGGCACGATCATCCGGGCCGCGAAGGGCTGCCGCCGGGCCCGCACGAGCGCGGCCGTCAGCAGCCGGGAACGCCACGACAGGCGCCGCCAGGCGATCTCGTAGTCCTCGGGGCGGCCCGCCCGCAGACAGCCGACCAGCGCGCGGGCCGACAGCAGCGCGAGAGAGATCCCCTCGCCGGTGAGCGCGTCCACGTAGCCCGCCGCGTCGCCGACGAGCAGCACCCGCCCGGCCACCCGCCGCCGCACCCGCTGGCGCAGCGGTCCCGCCCCGCGCACGGGGGTGACGGGCGGGCCGTCCAGCCGGGCGAGCAGACCGGGGAACTCGGCCAGGTGCTCGTCGTAGGTCCGCCGCTCGCCGCTCAGCACCGCCACGCCGACCAGGTCGTCGCCCACCGGCGTGACGTACGCCTCGCCGCCCGGAGCCCAGTGCACCTCCACGAAGTCCGTCCACGGCGCGACCCGGTAGTGGCGGCGCAGGCCGTACCGGCGGGGACCCGCGGCGGGCAGTTCCAGGCCGAGCCGCGCCCTGATCGGCGAGTGCAGCCCGTCGGCGGCGACCAGCCACCGCGCGCCGAGCACGGCTCCGCCCGTCAGCTCCACGCGGACGGCCTCGCCGGCGGCGTGCGGCACCTCCACCCGCCCGGGCACGACGCGGACGCCGAGCTCCCGCGCGCGGAGGGCGAGCGCGGCGTGCAGCGCCGTGCGGCGCACGCCCAGCCCGGGGCCGTCCCGGAACTCCGCCTGCACCCGGTGCCGCCCGTCCACGTAGCGGATGCCGAGGAACGGCCTGCCGTCCGGCATCGCCACCCCGAGATCGGCCAGCGCGGCGGCGCCGCTGGGCATCAGCCCCTCGCCGCACGCCTTGTCGACCGGGACGGGCCGCGGCTCGACCACGACCGCCTCCATGCCGGCCAGGGCCGCGTGGACGGCGGTGGCCAGCCCGGCGGGCCCGCCACCGGCGACCAGCACGTCGATCACGCCGCGGTCCCCGCCCCCGCGTCACGGGCTGCGGGACCGGGGGCGGCGGTGGCGAGCGCGGCGTTCTCGCAGCGCAGGCGCACGGCCATGAGCGGCACGTTGAGCACGGTGAAAACCAGTGCGGTCAGCCAGGCCGAGTGCACGAGCGGCAGCGCCGCGCCCTCCACCGCCACCGCGACGTAGTTGGGGTGGCGCAGCCAGCCGAACCGGTACGGCCCGCGCCGCACGAGCGGCATGCCGGGCACGACGACGACCTGCGTGTTCCACTGCGGGCCCAGCGTGGTGACGCACCACCAGCGCAGCCCCTGCGCGGCCAGGACCAGCCCGAACATCGGCCAGCCCAGGCCCGGGACGAACGGCCGGTCCGCCAGCCACACCTCCAGCAGGCATCCGGCCAGCAGGCCGGTGTGCAGGGCGACCATCCAGGGATAGTGGCCCTGCCCGTACACCACCCCGCCCCGGGCGAGGCTCCAGCGGGCGTTGCGGCGCGCGACGACGAGTTCGGCGAGCCGCTCCACCGCGACGAGCGCGACGAGCAGCGCGTACGAGAGCGACACGGGGGTCTCCCTACCAGCGCAGCAGGACCAGTTCGGAGCAGAATCCCGGGCCCATCGCCAGCAGCAGGCCCGGGGTGCCCGGCGGCGGTGGCCGCAGGGTGAGGGTGTCGCGCAGCACGTGCAGCACCGAGGCGGACGACAGGTTGCCGTTGGCGGCCAGCGACCGCCAGGTGAGGTCGAGCGCGCCGTCCGGCAGCGCGAGCGTCTCCGCGACGGCCTCCAGCACCTTGGGGCCGCCGGGGTGGCAGACCCAGGCGGTGACGTCGCCGGCGGTCAGGCCGTGGTCGGCGAGGAACCCGTGCACGTCGTCGCCCAGGTGCGCGCGGACGACGTCGGGCACCCCGGCGTCGAGCACCACCCGGAAGCCGCTGTCGCGGACGTCCCAGCCCATCACGCGTTCGGAACCGGGATACAGACGGCTGCGCGTCGCGACGACCGCGGGTCCCGCGACGCCGTCCGCCACGGGCGGCTCGCGGTCGTCCCCGTACGCGACCACGGCGGCGGCGCCGTCCCCGAACAGGGCGCCCGCCACGAGGTTGGCCGTGGAGGTGTCGTCGCGCTGCAGGGTGAGGGAGCACAGCTCGACCGAGAGCAGCACCGCCACGTGAGCGGGCCAGCCGCGCAGGTAGTCGTGCAGCCGGCCGATCCCCGCCGCGCCCGCCACGCATCCGAGGCCGAACACCGGCACCCGCTTGACGTCCGGGCGCAGCCCGATCCGGTTCACCAGCCGGGCGTCCAGCGACGGCGCGGCGACGCCGGTGACCGACGTGCACATGATCATGTCGACGTCCGCGGGGGTGAGGCCGGCCGCGTCCAGCGCCGCCGTCACGGCCTGCGCGCCCAGGTCGAGCGCGGCCTCGATGAACAGGTCGTTGGCCGCGCCGAAACCGTCGAGCTTGCCGTACTGGTCGAGCGGCAGCACCAGGTTGCGGTGCTCAACCCGGGCGCCGGCGTGCAGCCTGTCGAGAAGCCGGCGGTCGGCGCCCGGAGGAAGACACACCCTCGCCAGGGCGTCCGCGATCTCCGCCTGCGAGTGGCGATGAGGGGGGACGACACCGTGGACGGCCGCGATCCGCGTCATCTCACATCCTCGGGCTGGCGAAAATCGTGACAAGTCCCTCTTGCCCGTTGAGGGCCGCCGCATACCCTCCGAGCTCGATGATGATCCGCATCCGTAAGGTCCGGTTACGCTCGGGGTCGTGACCGGCTCAGGGGCCCTTCCCGACGAAACGGCGCCCGCGACCGGCCCGGGCGCCGCCGCGCCGGGTCGCGGCGCGCGTCCCGGCGGCACCGCCCCGGCGGACGCCGCGGGCGAGCCGCCGGCCGGGCCGCGGCGGACGGTGACCGGGCTGGCCCTGGCGTGCCATCCGGGTCCGGCCGCGGCGGTGACCGCCCTGGTCACGGCGCTCGTGGCGCTCGCCGGGTGGGGCCCGGCGGGGACCGCGCTCGCGGCTCTCGCCGTGCTGAGCGGCCAGTTGTCCGTGGGCTGGTGCAACGACGCCGTGGACGCCGCCAGGGACGCCGCGGCGGCGCGGGCCGCCAAGCCGATCGTCGCGGGCCTGGTGACCGCGCGCACGGTGCGCGCCGCGGCGTTCGCCGCGCTGGCGGCCTGCGTGCCGCTCTCGCTGGCCTGCGGCCCGGTCGCCGGGGCTACGCACCTGTTCGCCGTGGCCGCGGCCTGGGCGTACAACCTGTGGCTCAAGGGCACGGCTGCCTCGTGGGCGCCGTACGCCGCGGGGTTCGGCGTGGTGCCGGTGTTCGTGACGGCAGGAATGCCGGGCGCCGTGCCGCCGGCGTGGTGGGCGGTGCTCGCCGCGGCGCTGCTCGGCTGCGCGGCGCACCTCGCCAACGTGCTGCCCGACATCGAGACGGACGTCGCCACGGGAGTGCGCGGCTGGCCGCAGCGTCTCGGCGCCGCCCGGGTGCGGGCCGTCCTGCCGCTGCCGCTGCTGGCCGCGTCCGTGCTCCTGGTGGCCGGGCCGCCGGGACCGGCCGGCCCGGCCCGATGGCTCGCGCTCGCGGGGGTGGCCGCGTGCGCCGCGGCCGGCCTGCTGCTCGGGCGGCGCGTGCCCCGGGCGCCCTTCGCCGCCGCGATCGGCGCCGCGGGCATCGACGTCCTGCTGCTGGCCGCCACACCGGGCGTCGTCACCGGAGGCTGAGGCGGGCGAGCGCCCGGCGGGCGTCACCTTCGGGGGAGGAACAGCCCCAGCGCCACGGCCGCGACCGGCACCACGCAGAGGATCGTGAAAACGCCCTGCGGGCCGTACGCCTCCGCCGCGACGCCCAGCACCGGTGCGGCGAGCCCGCCGACGCTCACAGCGAGCCCGAGCGTGACACCGGCCGCGGTGCCCGGCCGGTTCGGCAGGTAGTCCTGTCCCAGCTTGACCAGCACGGCGAACGGGATGTTGATCGCGATGCCCGCCAGCACGGCGAACAGCAGCGGCAGGTAGGGCCCCGGCAGCAGACGCAGCCCGGCGAGCGCCGGTATGGCCAGCAGGCCGCCGATCTGCACGGTCCGCACGAGCCCGATCCGGTCGGCGAGGCGCCCCCCGGTCAGCGTGCCCGCGACCCCGCCGACCAGGAAGCAGGCCAGCGCCGTGCCCGCGACGCCGCGTCCGGCCCCCAGGTGCCTGATCCAGAACAGCTCGATGAAGGTGAGCACGCCGAAGAACG
The DNA here is from genome assembly GCF_039649665.1 of Microbispora sp. ZYX-F-249. Classification (NCBI taxonomy): domain Bacteria; kingdom Bacillati; phylum Actinomycetota; class Actinomycetes; order Streptosporangiales; family Streptosporangiaceae; genus Microbispora; species Microbispora maris. The sequence continues at coordinate 22,999 of NZ_JBDJAW010000015.1, forward strand.
TCACCGACCTGACGATCTCGACGCCGGTGAGGACCATGAAGGGCGCCCACCTGTCGGCGCCGGCGCGGGTGCCGGCGGCGGCCGCCCGGGCCGAGGGCCGCTTCCTGAGCAGCGCGAACGCGACGAGCAGCGCCGGCGGGATGAACAGCGCCGTGGCGCCGACGCCCATCGAGATCAGGGCGGGCGTGGCCAGCACCGGCGCGAGGAAGAAGCCGACGCTCCCGCCCGCCGCGAAGACGCTCATCGCCGTGGCGCTGTCTCCCGCCGTCTCCCTGGCCCCCTTGCCCGCCGCCGGGTGGAACATGGCCACCCCGAGCCCGGACAGCAGGACGAGGGTCCAGACCGCGGCGTACGGCTCCACCAGCCCGGACAGCCCGAGGCCGAGGCCGGCCAGCGCGACGCCGGCGGCGGCCAGCCAGCCGAGGCGGAAACGGTCGACCGCGAGGCCGATGAACGGCTGCGGGATCGAACTGCCCAGCGCCGCGGCCAGCGTCAGCCCGGAGGCCGCCACGTAGCCGTAGTGCCGGTCGAGCACGAAATAGGGCACACAGGCCGGCACCAGTCCCTGGTAGAGGTCGTCGACGGCGTGCGCGGCCGCCCACAGCCACATGCGCCGCCACGCGGACGTCGCCCGCGCCGCCGGCGCCGAAACGGTTGTCTCTGTCACTGATCGTCTCCTCGAGAGGCTCCGTCGAGCATCCCGGAGGACCGAGTCGGCGAACTAGCGATACTCTGCCGAGTCATGTCGGCAACCCGCCATCCCGCGAGCGGCGGCCCGTCCCGCGTGCCGCTGGCCCACCGCCAGCGCATCGACTGGCACGACCACGCCTCGCACCAGCTCATCCATCCGCACCGCGGAGTGTTGCGGATCTCGACCCCGCTCGGCGACTGGGTGGTGCCGCCGCATCGGGGCGTGTGGATACCGGCGGGGGTGGCGCACGCGCACGAGGCGTACGGGCCGACCGAGATGCGGGCGCTGATCTTCGATCCCCCGGTCAACCCGCTGCGGCTGGACCGGCCCACGGTCCTGGCGATCACGCCGCTGCTGCGGGAGGTGGTGGTCGCCCTGACCGGCGACGACGAGCCGACCGAGCGGCAGCGGGCCAACCTGGAACGCGTGCTGCTCGACCAGCTCCGCGAGGTCGAGGCGCTGCCGCTGTGCCTGCCGACGCCGTCCGATCCCCGGCTGCGCGACGTGGCCGCGATCCTGGAGGCGGACCCGGCGGACGGCCGGACGCTCGCCGCGCTCGGCGCGGTCGTGGGCGCGTCCGAACGCACGCTCAGCAGGCTGTTCCGGGCGGAGACCGGCATGAGCTTCCCGCAGTGGCGGACCCAGCTGCGGCTGCATCACGCGCTCATCCTGCTGGCCGGCGGCCGATCGGTGACCTCGACGGCCGCCGCCTGCGGTTACAGCGGTCCGAGCGCCTTCATCCAGTCGTTCAAGCACGCCTTCGGCACGACCCCGCACGCGTACGTGCGCGCGTGAGGCGGCCGGCTACGGCCGGGTGAGCACCACGTATCCGGCCTCCCGGAACACCACCCGGTAGCCCCGCTCACGCAGGGCCTCGACCCGGGCCACCTGCGCGTGGACCGAGCCGAAGGGGAACGCCCTGGCGCCCACGTCGGCGGCGACCCACGGCGCCCCGCGCGGCGTGCGGTCCCACAGCAGGGTCCGCGTACGCGGCGACAGGGCCGCGGCGAGGGAGTCGGCCGCCTCGACCAGCGCGCCGTCCGGCACGGCCGCGACGGCCCGCCCGGCCGCCCGGGTCCGGGCGGTCTCCACGTAGAAGCCGGGCGTGAACAGCGCGCCGAACGAGAAGAACGGCACGAGCGCGAACGCGACGGCGAGCGCCAGCAGCGCCCACCCCCGCAGGAGCACCCCGGCCCTTCCGGGAGAACGCGAGGCCGCCCGCAGCGCGCCGTCGGCCCCGGCGGCGAAGACCACCGCGACGACGAAGGCCGTGTAGTGGTACCGCGGCGTCCACCAGTTCGGGTAGGTGCTGGCGAGCATGCGTTCCACCAGCGGCGGCAGCAGAGCCAGCCCCAGCGGGGACAGCGCGGCGGTGAACAGCACGGGAGCCAGCGTCAGCACGAGCGTCCGCAGCTTCAGCGGCGGGTCGGCGAGCAGCGCGGCGACGTCGCCCGGGCGCGTGACGGCACGCACCACGGCCCGGGGGAGGTCCGGACCCAGCGTCCAGTACGCCCAGTAATAGTCGGCCCTGCCCCCGAAGTGCGGGATGAGGATGCCCGTCGCCACCAGGGTCGCGGCCGCGCCGCCCGCGACGAGCAGCGCCCCCGTGATCCGGTCGCCGCGGCGGGTGAGGAGGAACAGCCCGAACCCGGCCAGCAGCAGGCCCATGTCCTCCTTGACCAGGAGAAGGGCCAGCCCCGCGAGGAGCGCCGCCCGCCTGTGCCCGGCCCGGTGCCGCTCCAGCATGGCCGCCGTGAGCAGTGGCACGAACGCCACCTCGTGGAAGTCGAAGGCCACGGCCTCGATGATCGGCCACGACAGGGCGTAGGCGACCGCGACGGGATGGGCCACGCGCCGTCCGGCCGTGACCGCCGAGGAAGCGCGGAAGGCGTACGCCCACACGAACGGGATCGACAGCGCGAGGAGAACGGCCTGCGCGACGAGCAGGGTCGCGGGCCCGTCGTGGATCCGGTACAGCGGCGCCAGCAGCGCGAGCGCCGGAGACCAGTGGTCGCCGAGCACGCAGAACCCCGGCCCGAACCCGTTGTGCACTCCCTTCAGCATCGAGACCGGCGGCTGGAGACGCGCGTACGAGCGGATCGCCTGGTCGAATATCACCAGGTCGTAGGCGCCCGCCCGGAAACGCGCCAGCCTCAGGCACGAATAGAACGCGTAGAGCGCCGCCGCCGCGACGGTGAGGGCGCAGACGAAGGCGAGGTCCGCGCCGGTCCACCTCACGCCCGCCCGTTCTCCGGCGGTGGGGCCCCGGCGGGCGAGGCCTCGATCCCGTGCCCGCGACGGGCCTGCAATCATCCAGGTGACAATCCGCGCGATCCCGGGCATTGGTGTCGTCCGCTTCCGCCTGCTTTCCGCGCAGGCTATCGGCGGCGCCGCCGCACGGACCGGGACCGCCGCCCCGTTTCCCCTCATCGGCCGGCAAAGCTCCGGCCCGCCTCACCGGTGCGGGGTCAGGACGGAGAACCAGCGGCCGGCCTCGCTCCACGTCTCCACCGGGCGGAAGCCGGTGCGCCCCGCGAGCGGGCCGATGTCCGACACGCTGACCCGCCCCCAGGCGAACCACGCGGTGGCCCTGCCCTCCCGGCGCAGCCGGACCCGCTCCGTACGGGTCGCGGTGCCGGGTGAATCGAGCTCGGCGACGACCTCGCCGCCGGGCCGCAGCAGCTCGCGGACCCGGCGCAGCAGGGCGTCGGGGTCGCCGCCGATGCCGATGTTGCCGTCGGCCAGCAGCACCGTGCCCCAGCGGCCGGCGCCGGGCACATGCCCGAAGACGTCACGGCACAGGGCCCGCCCGCCGGCGAGACGGGTGAGCCGGACCGCCCGGGGAGTCACGTCGATGCCGAGCGCCCGCACCCCCCGCCTCGTCAGGGCCACGGTCAGCCGCCCCGGTCCCGAGCCCACGTCGAGCGTGGGGTCGGCGCAGCGGGCGAGCATCGCCTCGTCCCCCTCCGCGCCGTCGATCCACCGCCACGCCTCCAGCGGCCACGTCCCGCCGTCCGCCGACTCGACCTCGACCCGCGCGCCGTCCAGCGACTCGGCGTACAGGGGCCCGATCACGCGGGGACGTCCGTGCCGAGGGCCGCCAGCGTCGCCGCGAACCGCGAGGAGGGGGCCAGCGCGGCCACCGCGCGCGCGTCGGCGGCGGTGTCCACGTCGGTCAGCTCGGGCAGCAGGGCGGCCCGCACGCCCGCGGCGCGGATCCGCTCCATCAGCAGCGCGCCGGTGTCGGGCCGGGACATCGGCAGCCCGGCCAGCAGGGCGGGGTCGGGCCTGCGCTGCCCGAGCAGCCAGAACCCGCCGTCGGCGGCCGGGCCGACCACGACCTCGTGCTCGCCCAGCAGCCGCCCCGCCTCGGCCAGCAGAGCGGGAGTGACCTGCGGGGTGTCCATGCCGATCAGCACCGGCGGGACGGGCAGGGCCGCCCAGGCGTCGGCGAAGGCGGCGGCCAGCCGTGCGGCCAGGTCGTCCCCGCGCTGCGCGACCACGTCGCACCCCGCGGGCAGCCACGGCCCCGGCTCGCCGAGCAGGGCCAGCACCCGGCGCGCGGCGGGGGCGGCGGCGACGGCCGCCAGGGTGTCGCGCAGCGCCGCCTCCGCGAGCGCGGCGGCCTCCCGCGCGCTGTAGGGCGGCGTGAGCCGGGTCTTGACCGCCCCGGGCACGGGCGACTTGGCGATGACGACGAGCTGCGCCGAGGCCGCGGCCCTCACGCCGCCCGCCACATGTCCCGCACGGTCCTGACGGTGCCGCGGACGGTCCCGGTCACCTTGGACCGGCCCACCCTCGGCAGGTAGTCCACCTCGACCTCGCCGACGCGCCAGCCCGCCTCGCTCGCCCGCAGCACCATCTCCAGCGGGTAGCCGAACCGCCGGTCCCGCAGGTCCAGGGCGAGCAGCGCCGTACGGCGGGCCGCCCGCATCGGGCCGAGGTCGTGCAGCGGGGCGCCGGTGCGGCGGCGCAGCCGCCAGGCGAGCACCCGGTTGCCCAGCCGGGCGTGCGCGGGCCACGCCGACCCGGTGACGGGCCTGCGGCGGCCCAGCACGAGGTCGGCGGCGCCGCTCACCACCCCCTCCGCGACGTACGGCACCTGCCGGGGGTCGAGGGAGGCGTCGGCGTCCATGAAGCACACGACGGGGGCGGTCGCCGCGGTGAGGCCCGCGTGGCAGGCGGCGCCGAAGCCCGGCCGCGGCTCGGTCACCACGAGCGCGCCGTGCCGGGCGGCGACCTCGGCCGACCCGTCCGTGGACCCGTTGTCCACCACGATGGCGCGGCAGCCGTCCGGCATCCGGCCGAGCACCCAGGGCAGCGCCGCCGCCTCGTCGAGGCAGGGAAGCACCACATCGATCTGCATGCCGCAGAAGCTAGGGCCGCCGGCGCCGCGCAGTTCTTACGAAGTGACTACGGCGGGGGTGGGCGGCCGCCGGCGAACCTAGCCTGTGGGCCGTGACGACACGACGGCGGGCACTGGCGGCCTGGGCGGCGCTGGTGGCGGGCGCGTTCGCGGTGGGCGGCCTGCTGCACGCCCGAGGCGTGCTGCGCATCGACCACCTCCCGCCGCTGCACGCGCTGGCGCGCCTGCCCACGGCCGCGCTGCTCCCGGCGGCGGCCTTCGCCGTGGTCGCGGTCCCCGTGCTGCCCCGGCTGATCGCGCATCTGCCGATGCGCGCCGCACTGGCGGCGGCCTTCGCCGCGTCGCTCGCCTGGACGGTCCTGCTGGCCGTGTCGGGGGAAGGGCTGGCGTGGCCGTTCACCCACCCGCAGGAGTACCTGGCCGGGCTCGGGGCCGTGGGCGACGACCCCCTCGGCTGGCTGGCCCGTTTCACCCGCGACCTGCCGGCCTACCCCACGCACGTGCGCGGCCATCCGCCGCTGCCGGTGCTGGTGCTGTGGACGCTGTCGGCCGCCGGGCTGCCGGGACCGTTCCGGGCCGCCGTCCTCGTGGTCGTGACGGGGTGCTCGGCCACGGCCGCGATCGGGCTGGCCGTGTGGCGCGTCGCGGGGGAGGAGGCGGCCCGGCGCGCGCTGCCGTACCTCGCCCTGTCCCCGGCGGCGGTGTGGATCGCGACGACCATGGACGCGTTCTTCGCGGGCGTGGGGGCGTGGGGGACGGCGCTGCTGGTGTTCGGCGCGCGGAGCCGGGCGGGCCGGGTCGCGCTCGGCCTCGGCGCGGGGCTGGCCCTGGGCGCGCTGCCCTACCTCAGCTACGGCCTGGTGCCGTACCTGCTCGTCCCCCTCGTCGCGGCGATCGCGGTGGGAGTGCCGCGGACGACCGTGGCCGCCTGCCTGGCCGGGATGGCCGCGGTGAGCGCCCTGTTCGCCGCCGGGGGGTTCTGGTGGCCCGCGGGGGTGCTGGCCACCCACGCCGAGTGGGCGGCCGACCCCGGCGCGGCCCGGCCGTACCTGTACTTCCTGGTCGCGAACCTGGCCGTGCTCGCCCTGGTCACCGGTCCCGCCACCGCCGCCGGGCTCGTGGCGCCGGGACGGTCCCGCGACGCGATCCTGCCGCTGACGGCGCTGGCCGCGGTGCTCGCCCTCGACGTCAGCGGCGTGACCCGGGGCGAGGTGGAGCGGATCTGGCTGCCGTACGCCCTGTGGGTCGCCGCCCTCGGAGGGCGCACGCGGGACTCCCGCCTGCTCGCCGCGCAGGCGGCGGTCGCCCTGCTGCTGCAGGGGTTCGTCCGGTCGCCCTGGTGACTCAGCCCGCCGTCCCCAGCGGGGCGTGCGCGAACTCCCGCATGCCGTCGGCGAAGCGGATCCGCGCCCGGAAGCCCAGATCGGCGGCGGCGCGGTCCGGGGAGGCCACGATGTGCCGCACGTCGCCCAGCCGGTAGCGGCCGGTGACCTCGGGGGCGGGCCCGCCGCGCGCCGCGCTGAGCGCCTCCGCCAGGTCGCCGATCGTGCGGGGCTCGCCGCTGGCCACGTTGTACGCGCGGAGCCCGCCGGCTGGGGCGGACTCCAGCGCGCCGAGCGCGGCGAGGTTGGCCGCCGCCACGTCCCCGACGTGGACGAAGTCCCTGCGCTGGCCGCCGTCCTCGAACACCAGCGGAGCCCGCCCGGCCTCCAGCGCGGACCGGAAGATCGCGGCCACGCCCGAGTAGGGGGTGTCGCGCGGCATGCCCGGCCCGTACACGTTGTGGTACCGCAGGGCGATCGCCGCGCCGCCGGTCTCGCGGGCCCAGCCGGCCGCCAGGTGCTCCTGGGCGAGCTTGCTCGTGGCGTACGCGTTGCGCGGATCGGGCGGGACGTCCTCGTCCACGGTTCCCGGCGTCACCGCCCGCCCGCAGCGCGGGCACACCGGTTCGAACCGGCCGGCCGCCAGGTCCGCCACGCCCCGGGGGCCGGGGCGCACGGCGCCGTGCTCCGCGCAGTCGTAGACGCCCTCGCCGTAGATCACCATCGACGACGCCAGGACCAGCCGGGCGACCCCGTGCCGCGCCATCGCGGCGAGCAGCACCGCGGTCCCGAGCGCGTTGACCGACACGTACGCCGGCAGGTCGGACACGTCGACGCCGAGGCCGACCTTGGCCGCCTGGTGCACGACGGCGTCGGCTCCGGCGAGCGCGCGGCCGACGGCGTCCTCGTCCCGCACGTCACCCGCGGTGACGCCCGCGCCGCCGCGCAGGTCGAAGCCCCGAACCTCGTGCCCGGCGTCCCGCAGCAGAGCGGCGACACGGCTACCGATGAAGCCGGCCGAGCCGGTGACCATGATCTTCATCTCGCCACGGTAGCGACGGCCCGCCCCGCTGAAAGTTTCACAATTCTTACGGAACGAGCGGCGGGGACGCGGGCGGTCCTTTGACCGGCTCCTTGGGCCGGCCGATCATCCGGTCTACATCGTTGGCGGACTTCGTCTCCGGAGGTTCGAACCGTGCCCAGACTGTCCTGGCCGGCCGCGTGGGCCGCGGCGGGCGCCGTCGCCGGCGCGCTGCTGGGGGCAAACATCGCCGCGCCGCCCGTGCTCGCGGGCGGCGCGGCCCAAATGCACGCCGCCCGCGCGCTCTACACGACACCGCCGCACCCGTCGCCCTCGCCGGGGTCGGACGTGACACCGCCGACGGCGCCGGGCGACCCGCGGGCGTGCCCGCCGCCCCCGCCGCCGAGCGGGAGCTTCCAGGGCGTGGCCGGCCTGTGCTGGACGGCGTCCTCCGACGCCGTCGGGGTCGCCGAGTACAGGGTGATGATGCTCACGGCGGACGGCTTCATCGAGGTGGCCTCCACCTCCCGCACGACGGCGGTCGTCACCGGGCTGGGCGGCGACCGGACCTACACGTTCTACGTCGTCGCCAGGGACGTCGCCGGCAACGTCAGTCCGCCCAGCGCGCTGGTCAGCGCCCCGGCGCTGGGTGCGGGACCGACGCCGACCCCCGCCACGGGCGACACCACGCCGCCGACCGGGCCGGCCGGGACCCAGGCCGACTGCGTGCCCGACTTCAACGGGACGTCGTTCTGCTGGACGCCGTCCACCGACGACGTCGGCGTCGCGGGCTACGACGTCTACCGGCGTGCCGGCACCGGCTGGACGCGGGCGGGCCGGGACCTGCCCGGCACGGCGCGGTCCTTCATCGAGGCCGGCTACAGCTCCGTCCCGGGTCAGCAGTACACGTACTTCACCCCCGGTAACTCGTACGTCTACTTCGTCGTGGCCAAGGACGCCGCGGGCAACGTCAGCCTGCCGTCCGACCTGGTGACCTCCACGGTGCCGGCGGACTACCCCACGCACTCGGCCTCTCCGTCCCCTCCGGCGACGTGCCGGGTCGATTACGACACCTGGACGTGGCCCGGCGGCTTCGCGGCCACCGTGAAGATCACCAACATCGGTTCCGCCGACATCGACGGGTGGGAGCTGCGCTTCGCCTTCCCCGAGCAGGGCCAAGAGCTCACCAGCGGATATTCGGCGACGTGGTCGCAGTCGGGCAGGGACGTCAAGGCCGTGAACGCGGACTGGAACGCGAGGATCAAGCCCGGTGCGTCCGTGCAGATGGGGTTCAACGGCGCCCACACGGGTGCCAACCCCGATCCCCGGAGCTTCACCCTCAACCTCCGCGACTGCGTGGTGAGCTGATCCCCGCCGCTGAAAGTTTCACAATTCCTACGGAACGACCGGCGGGGACGGGGCCGGTCCTTTGACGGGCCCGCACGGCCGACCGATGATCCGGGCGACATCGTCGCCGGATCATCGTCTCGGAGGGGTGGAACCGTGCCCAAAGTGTCATGGCAGGCCGCGTGGGCGGCGGCGGGCGCCGTCGCCGCCGCGCTGCTCGCGGCCAACATCGCCGCGCCACCCGTGCTCGCGGGCAGCACGGCCGGAACGCAGGCCGTCCGCGCGCTGACCACGGTCTCGCCGACGCCGTCGCCCTCGCCGGGGGCGGACGTGACGCCGCCGGCGGCCCCGGGCGACCTGCGGGCGTGCCCGCCGCCCCCGCCCCCGAGCGGGAGCTTCCAGGGCGTGGCCGGCCTGTGCTGGACGGCGTCGTCCGACGACACGACCGAGTACAAGGTGTTCCTGCTCAGGAGCGACGGCTTCTCCGAGGTCGCCTCCACCTCCCGTACGACGGCCGTCGTCCCCGGGCTGGTCCACGGCCGGACCTACACCTTCTACGTCGTCGCCAGGGACGCCGCCGGGAACACCAGCCGGCCCTCCGAACTGCTCAGCACCCCGGCGGTCTCCGGCGCGAACGCGACGCCGACCCCGCCCACGGGCGACACGACGCCGCCGACCAGGCCGACCGGCATACAGCCCAACTGCCTGCCCGACTTCAAGGGGACGTCGTTCTGCTGGACGCCGTCCACCGACGACGTCGGGGTGACGGGCTACGACGTGTACCGGCGCACCGCCGTCGGCTGGACGCGGGTGGGCACGCCCATCGGCACGCATTTCACCGAGGGCAATCTCGTCACCGGCCAGTCGTACGTCTACTTCATGGTGGCCAAGGACGCCGCGGGCAACCTCAGCCTGCCGTCCGACCTGGTGACGGCCACGGCGTCGGGCGGCTACCCCACCTACTCGCCGCCCCCGGCGACGTGCGCGGTCGACTACGACACCTGGACGTGGCCCGGCGGCTTCGCGGCCACCGTGAAGATCACCAATCTCCTCCCGGTGGACGTCGAGGGCTGGGAGCTGCGCTTCGCCTTCCCCGAGCCCGGGCAGAAGATCACCAGCGGCTATTCGGCCACGTGGTCCCAGTCGGGCAAGGACGTCAGGGCCGTGGGGATGCCCTGGAACAGGGTGATCAAGGCCGGCGCGTCCGTGCAGATCGGGTTCAACGGCACCCACACGGGCGTCAACCCCGACCCCCGGAGCTTCACCCTGAACCTCCGCGACTGCGTGGTGAGCTGATCCGGCCGCCGTACGGCCCGCCCGCGATGTGGGAGGGCCGTACGGCGCAACCAGTTTCTCCGCAACGGACGCGGGCAGTCAGGACGTATGCCGCTGCTCGACACCACGCTGCTCCTGCTGCTCGAGGGCTACGCCTGGCTGCCGGCCCGATGGCGGGAGACCCAGGGAGAGATGGTCCACACCCGGCTGATGGGCCAGCGCGCCGTCGTGCTGCGCGGGCCGGACGCCGTCCGCTTCTTCTACGACGACAACCACGTCCAGCGGGCACCCGCGCTGCCCGAGCCGATCAAGAGCACCTTGTTCGGCCACGGCGCGGTGCACACGCTGGACCAGGCCGCGCACCGGGCGCGCAAGGGCATGTTCATGTCGCTGATGACGCCGGAAAGCGTCGCCGCCCTGGTGGACGGAACCACCGCGGCCTGGGACGCGGCGGTCGCGACGTGGCCGGACAGGGGACACGTCGTGCTCTTCGACGAGGCCGCCCGCGTCATCACCCGGGGAGCGTGCCGATGGGCCGGCATCCCGCTCACCGAGGAGGAGACCGGGCCGCTCGCCGCCGACCTCGTCGCGCTGGTCGACGGCTTCGGGTCGCCCGGCCCGCGGCACTGGCGGGCCCGCACCGCCCGCAGGCGCCGCGAGGCGTGGCTGGCGGGACTGGTCGAGGACGTGCGGCGCGGCGCCCTGCGGGTGCCGGACACCTCGGCGCTCGCCGTGGCCGCCCGCCACCGGGAGCCGGACGGAGAGGTGCTCGCGCCCCGGATCGCGGCGGTGGAACTGCTCAACCTGGTGCGCCCCACCGTGGCCGTGAGCTGGTTCCTCACGTTCGCCGCGCACGCGCTGCACTGCTGGCCGGTCAACCGCGTCCGCCTGGCCGAGGACGCCGACGGCACGTACGCCGAGGCGTTCGCCCACGAGGTGCGGCGCTTCTATCCCTTCGCGCCGTTCGTCGCGGGGAAGGCCGTCAAGGACCTCACCTGGAAGGGCGAGCCCATCCTGGCCGACTGGCTCGTGCTGCTCGACATCTGGGGCCAGAACCACGACCCGGCGCTCTGGCCGAACCCGTGCGCGTTCGACCCGCGCCGTTTCGCCGGGCGGGAGATCGGCCCGTACGACCTGATCCCGCAGGGCGGGGGCGACCCGGCGGCCGGCCACCGCTGCCCGGGCGAGCCGGTCACGGTGGGCCTGCTGGAGGCCCTCGCGCCGCGGCTGGCCCGGCTGGACTACACCGTGCCGGAGCAGGACCTCACCGTCTCGCCGTACCGGATCCCGGCCCGGGTGGCGAGCGGCTTCGTCCTGCGTCCGGCCGGCGCCCGTCCGGACGGGTCGGCGCCCCGCGAGACCGTGGGCGCGGAACGGCGGCGCCCCTCCGTTCATCCCTTGTAGTTGAAGACCTGGCGCAGCGTGTGCCGGACCTCCACGAGGTCCTTCTGGTCCGCCATCACCTGGTCGATCGGCTTGTACGCCTCGGGGTGCTCGTCGACCAGCGCGGCGGCCCGGTCGGAGTTCCAGGTCCGGCCGCGCATCGCCTCTTTCAGCGATGCCGGCGACAGCTCGCGCTTGGCCCGGCTCCTGGACATCCTGCGTCCCGCGCCGTGCGAGCAGGAGTTGTACGACAGCGGGTTGCCCCGCCCGCGCACGATGTAGGACCGGGTGCCCATCGAGCCCGGGATGACGCCCTCGTCCCCGGCGTCCGCCTTGATCGCTCCCTTACGGGTGATCCACAGCTCCTTGCCCTGATGGCTCTCCATCTGGGTGAAGTTGTGGTGGCAGTTGATCGTCCGGACCCGGGCGCCGGCGCCGGCGACGCGGAACAGCGCCTCGCTCAGCACCCTGTCCATCCGCGCGCGCGAGGCCATCGCGTACCGCTGTGCCCACAGCATGTCCTCGATGTACGCCGTGAACTCCCGGGTGCCCTGGGTGAAATAGGCGAGGTCGTAGTCCTCCAGGCCGATCGCCAGGCTGCGCATGAGCCGCTTCGCGCCGTTGATGTGCGCGGTGGCGAGCTGGTTGCCGATCCCGCGCGAGCCCGAGTGCAGCACGGTCCAGACCCGGTCGCGCTCGTCGAGGCAGACCTCCACGAAGTGGTTGCCCGAGCCGAGGGTCCCGAACTGACAGGCCACCGTGTTCTCCTGCTTCGGGGTGAGCGAGGTGTGCGGCCGGCCCAGCTCGCCGAGCGCGCGGTCCACCGCGCGGTCGTCGTGCCCCTTGCCCACGCCCGCCGGGATGCGCCGCTCCACGAGCCGCATCAGCGGGTCGAGCGAGTCGGGCAGGTCGGCGGCGGTGAGCGTGGTCTCGGTCGCGACCATTCCGCAGCCGATGTCCACGCCGACGGCGGACGGGATGATCGCGCCCTCCGTGGGAATCACGGAACCGACCGTCGCGCCGATGCCCACGTGCGCGTCGGGCATGAGCGCGACGTGACCGGGCACGAACGGCAGGCGCGCCGCCCGGGCGGCCTGGTCGATCGTCCCGTCGTCGATCTCGCTCGCCCAGGACAGCACCTTCGGGGCGATGTGCTTCGGCATGGTGGTTCTCCTCCTCGATCGAGATCCACTGTGCCGGGCAGCGGCCGGAATCCCAACCGAATATCGCGCGGAAAGTCGTTTGCCGCCCTACCCGCCCGCCGCGCATCATGCCGCAATGCGCGACGATTCCCGGGAGCCCGGAGACCAGGGGGAGGAGCGGCGTCGCCGTCGCGGTGAGGACGGCCCGCCTCCGCCCGCGAGAGGCGTGCGACTGCCGTGGGCCGCGGTGCCCGCCCGCCTGCGGCTGGCCGTCGAGACGCACCTGGGCGACCGCGTGACCGAGGCCGTCACCCAGCCCGGCGGCTTCTCCCCGGGTGTGGCGGCCCGCCTGCGGCTCGCGGGTGGCGGCAGGGCCTTCGTCAAGGCGGTCGGGACCGAGCCGAACCCGCTCAGCCCCGGCATGCACCGGTCGGAGGCCCGGGTGGCCGCCGCGCTGCCGGCGACCGCGCCCGCGCCCGGGCTGCTCGCGTCCTTCGACGAGGACGACTGGGTGGTGCTGCTGTTCGAGGACGTCGAGGGGCGGCAGCCTGCCCAGCCCTGGGTCCCGGCGGAGCTGGACCTCGTGCTCGGGGTGCTGGCCGGGCTGGCCGAGTCGCTCACCCCCGCGCCCGTGGCCGTCCCGTCCGCCGCCGAGCGGCTCGGGGAGGACTACCGAGGCTGGCGGCGTCTGGCGGCAGGGCCGGACGGCCTCGGCATGGACGGAGCCGATGCCGAGTGGGCCCGGCGCCACCTGGACCGGCTGGCGGAACTGGAATCCGCGTGGGAGGCAGCGGCGAAGGGCGACACGCTCGCCCACGCCGACCTGCGGGCCGACAACCTGCTGCTCACGGCGGACGGCGAGTGGTCGTCGTCGACTGGCCCTGGGCGTGCCTGAGCACGCGGTGGTTCGACCTGCTGCACATGCTGCCCAGCGTGACCATGCAGGGGGGCCCGCCCCCGGCCGAGGTCTTCGACGGCCACCCGGTCGCGACGAAGGCGGACGGCGACGCGGTCACCGCGGTCCTGGCCGCCGTGACCGGTTTCTTCGTGCAGCGGAGAAGCCTCCCCCCGCCGCCGGGCCTGCCCACGCTCCGCGCGTTCCAGCTCGCCCAGGGCCGGGCGGCGCTCGCCTGGCTGCGGCAGCGGACCGGCTGGCGGCGCGCACCCTGACGCGGGCACCGGGCGGGACGCGTGCGACCCTGGGCGAGGGCGGCGGCGCACGCCGTAGGGACGACGCCAGGAGTGCCCCCGCCGATTCGCGCGTGCGGAAGGAGAGCGACGATGAACCCCGCCTCGGCCGCCGTGGGCGGCGCGGCCACCTTCGTCTGGCTCGGGATGGTGCTGGCGATCTCCTTCCTGGAGGCGCCGCTGAAGTTCCGCGCGCCGGGGGTGACGATCCCCATCGGGCTCGGCATCGGCCGCCTCGTCTTCCGCGCCCTCAACGCCGCCGAGGCCGTGCTGGCGGTCGTCGTCATCGCGGCGGTCGCGACCGGCTCGCCCGGTCCCGCCGTGGTGGCGCTCACGGCCCTCGCGGCGGCCGTCCTGGTGGTCCAGATCGCCGCCGTACGTCCGCCGCTGAACCGCAGGTCCGACCGCGTCCTGTCCGGCGAGGACCCGGCGCGGCACAGGTCGAGGGCGCACCTGTACTACGTGGCGCTGGAGGCCGTGAAGGTCCTGTCGCTGCTCGCCCTGGGCTGCTTCCTCCAAGCCGTGTAGCGGTTCCTCCCGCCCGCCGGCCGCGTGCCCGGGGAAGACCGCAGGGCGGGCGCGATCAGGGACGTCGGGCGACGGTGAGCAGGACCGCGCTGTCCTCGACGGCGTCGAGCGCGTGCCGTGCGTCGGGAATGGCGAGCAGGTCCCCGGGCCGCCCCTCCCAGACGGCGTCGCCGCTGCTCAGCCGTACATGGCCGCGCAGCACCAGCAGGGTCGCCTCGCCCGGGCTCTCGTGCTCGGCGAGGCCGCTCCCGGCGGTGAGGGCGAGCAGCGTCTGGCGCAGCGCGCGCTCGTGGCCGCCGTGCACGCTGTCGGCCGCGCGCCCGCTGGAAGCGGCGGCGGCGCGTTCGAGTAGTTCCCTGGCCCGTACGTCGAGGGAGATAGGCTCCATGCCCCCAGTCTGTGCCCCCAGTCTGCCCCGCGTTCCGCGCGGTGCCCGGAAAGGCGATGGCCGTTCCGGGGACGGCGCCGTTAGGCTGGGGCACGCACACGAAAACGCGGTCCCGGTTGGTAGCCCGGGCGCCCGCCGGCCTTCGGGCCCGGTGGTTTCCGTATCCGCCTCTCGTGTCCCCTCGGGGAGCCTCGGAGGATGTCCGGTGTGCCGGAAAGCGGCTTCGCCAAGCCGCCTGTCGGCATACCTGTGGAGGGCACCCGTGGCATCCCTGTCCGTGTATTTCGAGAACCCGTTCTGGGTGGGCGTACTGGAGATCGTCGAGGACGGCGAGCTGCGCGCGACCCGGTTCGTCCTCGGCTCCGAGCCCACCGACCCCGAGCTGTACGCGTTCCTCATGCGGCACGGGGTCGCCCTGCTCGAACGCGCCGAGGCCGCCCCCGCCGTGCCGGTGGACGGGCGCGGGGAGCGGCGGGTCAATCCGAAGCGCGCGGCCAAGCTGGCCGCGCGTGCGGCGGAGCGGGTCACCCGGCGCGGCACGGCCGCGCAGGAGGCGCTGCGACTCGAGATGGAGAAGAACAAGGGCGAGGCGCGGGTGGACCGGCGCGAACGCGAGCGGGCGCTGGCCGAGCACCGGCGCGAGGTCGCCCGGCGCAAGCGGATCGAGCGCCGTCGCGACCGCTGACCCCGGGGCGCCCTTGCGGTACGGCCGCCTATGCCGCGGTCACGGCCTCGCCCACTTCCCTGTGCGCCGCTTCCGCGATGCAGAGCATCATTTCCGCGTAGGGCAGCAGGCGCGTTCCCGCCTCCGTAAGGGCGATCCGGCGGCCTCTCCGGTCGAACAGGACCGCCCCGACGGCTTCCTCGAGATTTCTGATTTGCGCGGTGACGCTGGACTGGGCGTAGTGCATCTTCTTCGCGGCCAATGTGAAGCTCAGCTCGGCTGCGACCTCACAGAAAGTGCGTAGCTGCTGCAGGTTCACGCAGAACGACAAAGTCCCCCCTATAACCCGAGATCAGCGTATGGTCAAGGTGGTGCGCGCTCATTTTCCAGCGATTACTTTCCATGCCCATCGGCATTCTGTCACGCACGAGGCGATGCGTGAGAAACGGACCCCGGGCGCGGGATTTCCGGTTTATTCACCGCGCCTCGGGATCACCTCTTGCGGAGCCGAAAATAGAACGCCTCTTTGCCGGACCTGTTCGTGAACGGACGCCGGCGATTTGTCGTCCGGTGCCGTGCGCCGGCGGTTCTAGTAATCCGCCATCGCCGCCGGACCCGCGACCCGGCGCCGTGCGGAGGCGCGCAGGGCCGCGACGAGGGTGAGCAGCATGGTCACGACGGAGATGCCGGTGACGACGTAGAGGCCGTTGTGGTAACCGGACAGGGTCGCGGCCGCCTCGCCCCCCGCGCCGCCGGCCGACATCGTGGCGGTCACGATCGCGAGGACGATCGCCGCGCCGACCTGGTATCCCGTCTGCAGCACGCCGGCCGCCAGCCCCTGCTCGGAGTCGGCCACACCGGTGGTCGCCTGCACGTTCGCGGCGGGGAAGGAGAAGGGGAAGGCCACGCCGATGAGCAGGATGCTCGGCAGGATCACCCAGACGTACGGGGACGCCTCGTCGATCCGCAGGAAGAGCAGGTACGAAGCGGTGTAGGCGACGAATCCCGCGAAGATCATCCACCGGACCCCGAACCGCGAGATCAGCTTGCCGGCCCGCGGCGCGATCGTCGCGATGAGCAGGCCGATGGGGAGGAAGGCCAGCGCCATCTGCATCGGCGACCAGCCGCGCAGCGACTGCAGGTAGAGGCCGCCGATGAACTGGAAACTCATGTAGGTGCCGAGGATCGCCGCCGCGACCAGGCTCGCGCCCACCAGCGCGCCGTTGCGCAGCAGGCCCAGGCGCAGCAGGGGCTGTGCCGTCCGGCGCTCGATGACGACGAAGGCCAGCAGGAGCACCACCGAGGCGGCGAACATCCCCAGAGTGCGCGGCGACGTCCACCCCGCGTTGGGCGCCTCGACGATGCTGTAGACGAGCAGCAGCATCGCGGCCGTCACGGTGACGGCGCCGGCGAGGTCGAACGAGCCCCCACGGCGGCCCGACGCGGCGTCGCGCGGCACGAGCGCCAGGGCGCCGGCGAACGCGATGAGCGCCACGGCGACCGGGAGCAGGAACGTCCAGCGCCAGCTGATCTCGGTGAGCGAGCCGCCCACGATGACGCCGGTCGAGTAGCCGACCGCGCCGCACGCGGTGTAGATGCCCAGCGCGCGGTTGCGCTGCGGGCCCTCGGCGAAGCTGGTGACGATGATGGACAGGCTCGCCGGGGCGGTGAACGCGGCGCCGACGCCCATGACGAACCGGGCGACGATCACCACCAGTCCCTCGTCGGTGATGCCGCCGACCAGCGATCCGACGGCGAAGACGGCGACACCCGCCAGGAACATGCGGCGACGGCCGAGAAGGTCCGCCATGCGCCCGCCGAGCAGCAGGAAGCCGCCGAAGCCGAGAACGTACGCGCTCACGACCCACTGCACGGACTCGGTGGTCATCCCGAGGTCCGCCTGGATCGGCGGCACCGCGATGCCGACCATGATGTTGTCGAGAGCGTCGAGGAAGAAGGCGGCGCAGACGCTGACGAGCAGGCCCCACTCGCGGAGCCCCCACGAGCTCCCCTCCGCCGGCGCCTCAGCCCGGGCTTCGGCTAACGTCTGGACTTTTTCTTCTGGTGAAGTCGTCATGACTGTCCTAATCCACTCCGGTCGAATTGTCGCTGCCGCCGCGCCGAGGGGATGGGAAGCGCCGATCCCGAGCCTGGAGCGGAGGCTCTTGCCGCCCGCGTCGGATGCCGCCCGTCGATGCCGGCGGTGAGCCGGGGGCGAGGGGATGCCGGCCCTCGCCCCCGGCCGGCTTCACCGTCGCGGGTCAGCCCTTGAGCCCCAGCGGGAAGGGCGCCAGAGGCGTCCCGCCGAGGAGGTGGGCCCCCGCCGACTGCACGATCTGTTCCTGGGCGAGGATGTGCTGGCACATGGTGTGCAGGTCCCGCAGCCAGCGGTCCAGGGGAGAGGTCCGGTAGATCGAGGCGGTTCCGACGAGGTCGGACAGCCGGGAGACGATCGAGCGAGCCGTCCTGAACGCGTTGACCCGGGCCAGCGCCGAGGAGACCTGCTGGTCCGGGGTCGGTTCGACGCCGGACTGCAGCCGGTTCCACAGATCGTGCAGGGTGCCGTAGACCGCGTAGCGCGCCGCGGCCAGCTCCATCTCCGCCTGGCCGATGGCGGTCTGCACGCGGTAGCTGTCCGACCACGGCGTGCCGGTCGCCTTCTCGACCCGGCCGGCCGCCAGCTCGCGTACGTGGTCCAGGGCCGCGCGGGCGACTCCGAGCGGCACGCCGGGCACGTTGCTCAAGAAGGCGTCCGGAGCGGTGAACGGTCCCGACCGCTGCGGCTGGGTGAAGTCGAAGGAGCGCTCCTCGGGGACGAACAGGTCGGTGACCTGGTAGTCCATGCTGCCGCTGCCGGCCAGCCCGGTGGTGTGCCAGGTGTCGACCTTCTCGAAGTCCTCGCCGCGGGCCAGTATCAGGCGCCAGTTCATCGGCGCGCCGCCGGGCCCCGGCTCGGGCTCGCCGTCCTGGTGGACGACGCATCCGCCGACGACCCAGTCGGCGTGCGTGACGCCACTGCCGAACGGCCAGCGGCCGGTGACGCGATAGCCGCCGGGCACCCGGTCGGCACGGCCGACCGGGAAGATCAGGCCGGCCGTGATCGCGTCGGGGTTGGCCCGCATCTCCTTGACGACGAACTCGTTCAGGTAACCCGCGTAGATCCAGGTGTCCATACCGATCATGGCGCACCAGCCCGCCGCGGCGTCGCCGTAGGAGAGGGCCTCGATCACCTCGGTCTGCTGGGCGAAGGTGAGCTCCGGGCCGCCCCACTCGTTGGGCATGCCGATGCGGAAGACGCCGGTGTCGCGGAGCAGCTCCACGACGTCCTTGGGGAGGTGCCTGGTGCGCTCGATCTCCTCGGAGCGTTCGCGCAGCAGGGGAGCCGCCGCTTTCGCTCGCGCCAGGATCTCCTCCGGTGAGGCGGGAACCTGCTCGCGCCCTGCCACGGGCCGCAGAGTCTCCGGCATGGTCATGTGAAAACCTCCTGTTCGTGGCTTCGTCTCTGGTCCGATCGCAGCGACGGACTGCCGCCGTCCGCTGGTGACTCCAGGCCGCCGCGGCCTGTACAGCGGGACGGTGGGACAGCCCTGGCCACTTCGCAGCGGGTCCCACGCTAGGAACGGAGGCGCCGCACCGTTCGCCCGAACGCGCACGCGATCTGGTACGTCCGCACACGCCGGACGCGACCGACTCACCCCATGCCCGACGAGGGCCCATGTGACCGGCAGTGACATGGCCCCTCTCCCGAGCGCTCAGGCAGTGCTCCCTATAACCGTCATCGCAGACTTTAAGGGTTAGAAACGCGGCGCTGCAACCGGTCATTTATGATTGAGTGGTTAGAGCAGGCGGTAGTTGGAGGATGTCGCCATGACCGAGCCCGACCCGCGTCCGTTCGTCCGGGAACCCCTCGCCCTCGACCTCCTGAACACCCGGTGGAAGGAGTACGGCCGGCTCAACGACCTGCTGGACTCGCCCTCCGGGCTGCGCGTGTGGCTGGCCGGCCACGGGCTGGCCGACCGCTTCGCCGCGGACGAGGAGTCGCTGAAGGCGGTCGTCCACGCGCGCGGCGTGCTGGCCGCGGTGGTCTCCGGTCCCGGGGATCCCGCCGTCTACCGGCAGGTCGACGACGTCCTCGCCCATGGGCGCATCCGGCTCACCCTCGGCGCGGAGGGACCCGGCGAGACGGCGGAGTTCGACGACCCGGCGTGGGGGGCGGCGTGGACCGCCGTCCGCGACTACCTGGACCTGCTGGCCGCGGCTCCGGAGCGCATCCGGCTGTGCGCCCAGCCGGACTGCATCCGCTACTTCCTCGACACGTCCCGCAACGGCACCCGCCGCTGGTGCTCCATGTCCCTGTGCGGCAACCGGGTCAAGGCCGCCCGGCACTACGCGCGGGCACGCGACGCCGGCGTCTGAACCGGCCATCCGACGGTTCCGGTCTCGAAAGGTCTCCGCTCATGTCCCGTGGCCCTCTGCCCGAGCACATCGCCGCGCTCCTCGCCCGTCCGAACCCCTGCGTCATCAGCACCGTCCGCCAGGACGGCGCACCGGTCTCCGTGGCCACCTGGTACCTGTGGCAGGACGGGAGGGTGCTGGTCAACATGGACGCCGGGCGCAGACGTCTGGACTATCTGCGCGACGATCCCCGGGTGTCCCTGACGGTGCTGGACTCCGACGGCTGGTACCGCCACGTCAGCATGCAGGGGTGGGTGGTGTCGCTGGAGGACGACCCGGACCTGGAGGACATCGACCGCCTCGCCGTCCACTACACCGGTGAGCCGTACCCGAACCGCGTACGGCCGCGGGTGAGCGCCTGGATCGAGATCGACACCTGGCACGTGTGGGGGATGCCCTCCGGGTCCTGAGCGCGGGGCACGCGCCGGCGCCGGCCGGCCCGGGGCGTCCGCGCGGCGGACGACGGGTGCCGCCGGGGGAGCGGTTCCCCGGCGGCACCGGCGTCACGGGCCCGGCCGGGTCAGGAGCGCCGCGTGAACGCGACAACGCGGCCGGTGTCGCGTGCCGCCTCGAACCGCTCACGCAGGTGCGCCCTGCGGAGCTTGCCGATGCCGGTCTTGGGGATGTCCTCCCTGCCGACCGGCACGACGTGCGTCACGCCGACGCCGAACGCGTCGGCCACCCGGCCGCGGATCAGGCGCTCCGCCTCGGCGGCCGGCATCCCGTCGCGGGGGTGGAAGAACACGGCGAGCTCCTCGGTCTCCCCGTCGTTCCCGGTCACCAGGCAGGCCACGGTGTACGACGGCTCCACGAACGGGAGCTCCTCGACCCGGGCCTCGATCTCGTGGCCGTGGTAGGTGACGCCGTCGAGCTGGATGACGTCGTCGGCCCGCCCGGTCACGGTGAGGATCCCGTCCTGGATGTAGGCGAGGTCGCCCGACTTGAACCAGCCGTCGGCGGTGAACGACTGGCGGTTCTGCTCCGGGTTGCGGTAGTAGCCGGCCGTCACCGGGGCACCGCTGACCTGCAGGTTGCCGATGGCGCCGGGGGGCACGAGCGCGTTGTGCTCGTCCACCACCCGTACGGACGTGCCGGGCTGCGGCCGTCCCACCGGGACGTACCGCTCGTCGCCGCCGTCGCCGGCCGAGAACCGGCAGTCCACCACCCCGGCGGAGGTCTCCGACATGCCCCAGCCCGGGTACATCGCGTCCGGGGGAAGCCCGAAGGGGGCGAGCAGCTCCAGGAAGCGGCGGACCACGCCGTTCCGGATGGCCTCGCCGCCGTTCATGATGTACCGCAGGCGGCTGAGGTCCCAGGACTGCTCCTTCAGCCGGTCCGCCTGGTCGTTGATGAGCCCGAAGGCGAAGTTGGGCGCCCATGTGGTGTCCGCGCGGTGACGGTCCATCGCGGCGATCCAGCGCAGCGGGTCTTCGAGGACCCACTCGATCCGGGCATGGACCTGGTGGCAGCCGAGGTAGACGTCGCGGACGTGGAACATGACGAGACCGCCCACGTGGTCGAGCGGCATCCAGTTGAAGGTGCGGTTGCCCCCGCCCAGCCGGTTCACCCGGGCGGTGGCCGCGGTGCGGCTCAGCACGTTGCCGTGCGTGAGCACCACGGCCTTGGGCACGCCGGTGCTGCCGGACGTGAGCAGGTACATGGCCGGGTCGCCGGGTTCGGCCCGGTGCCTGCGGTCGTCGGGAGAGTGCGCGAGCAACCGGCGGGTGTCCCCCAGCCACGCGGTCCGCCAGGCCGGATCGGCGAGGACCTCCCGGGACAGCGGCTGGTCGGCGCCGGTGATCACCCACGGCTTCCCGTAGCCGTTCCAGACCCGCTCCAGCAGCCCGGGCGCGGCCTCCCGCTGGGCGGCGGTCGCGCCGGCGTTGACGGGCATCGGGACGAAACCGCCCAGGACGCAGGCCCAGAAGGCGACCAGCAACTCCGGGTCGTCGCCCACCTGCAGGACGACCGTCTCACCGGGCGCGACACCGGCCGCACGGATTCCCGCGAGCATGCGCGAGGCGGCGTCCAGCAGCTCCCGGTACGTCATCCGGGACTCCGCGCCGTCCGGGTGGATGAAGCGGATCCCCTCGGCGCTTCCCGCCCGCGCCGCCCGGACGAGCGCCTCACCGAGATCGGGGACGTCGGGGGCGAGGGCGGGGCCGCCGTCGAGAAGCGAGATGCCGGCGTTCGTCACAGCGCCCCCGCCCCCTCCGCGGTCGCCACGATCACGACAGGCCCGCGCCCGTGCGGGGGGACCTGCTCCTTGCGGAAGCCGCCGTACTCGGCCGAGACGTGGAGGCCGGCGTCGGCCAGCAGCTCGCGCACCTCCGGCCCGGTGAGGACCGCCTGGTCGAAGAAGTTGTCGTACATGCTCACCCGGCCGTCGGCCTCCCGTACGAGCAGGGTCTCCTCGTTCCTCCAGTTCGCCGCGCGGGGGTTGAGCGACTGGCGGGCGAGCCGGGTGACGAGCACCCCGTCACCGCGGTGGTGGGCGACCGTGTACGGCTGGTAGCTCTCCACGAAGTTCAGCAGGTGGCCGAACTCGAGGACGACGTGCCCGCCGGGCAGCAGCAGGCCGCGCATCTTCCGCAGGACGCGCCGCAGCTCCGCCCGCGGGAGGTAGTTGAGCGTCATGAAAAGGCAGTAGACGAGGTCGAACCGGTCCTCGCTCTCGAAGTCCTCGACCCGCTCGTGCACGTACTCGACGCCCTCACCGCCCATCCGCCGCGCGTACTCGACGAAGCTGGCGCTCTGGTCGACGCCGACGCCGCAGTAACCGCGCGCGCCGAGTTCGCGGAGGTTGGTCCCGGTCCCGCAGCCGAGATCGAGAGCCCGCCCGCCGTCCGGCAGGAGAGAGGCCAGGAAATCCGTCTCCGCGGCGAGGTTCCGGAAATCCCTGCGCATCAGCTCGTAGTACTGTCCGGGGAATTCGAAGCTTGTCACTGCGTCACCTTTCCGCTGGTCGGTCGAATCGGTGCGGGGCTGCCGGTGAATTCGGCGGGATTCACGTTCCGCTGCTTCCGGAACTCCCTGGGGGTGATGCCGTAGCGGTCCCGGAAGAGGCGGCTGAAATGCGAGGCGCCGTAGAATCCCGATCGCTCGCCCACGGCCGCGATGGACAGGTGGTCGAGCCCGGGATCGGCCAGCTCGGCCCTGCAGCGGGCCAGCCGCTCGTCCCGGATCCAGCGCGCCGGGCTGATGTTGTGTTCCTGGAATATCTTCTGCAGATAGCGGAGCGAGACGTTGTGCCGCTGGGCGACGACGGCCGGGGTGAGGTCCGGGTCGGCGAGCCTTTCCCGGATGAACGCCTGGATGCTCAGCATCAGCGCCTGCCTGCCCGCGTCGGCGTCGGCGGCCAGCGACCGCATGCGCTCGGCGAAGAAGGCCGCGGCCAGGCCCGCCACGCTTCCGCCCAGCAGCTCGATCGCCGTGCCCACCTTCCCGCTGTGCTTCTCGAGCCCGATGAGGAGATTGGACATGAGCGCGCCGAGCCCCTCTGAACCGGTGCAGGATCTCGCCGTGAGGAGTTCGGTGTCCTTCGGCGTGAGGCCCATCAGACGATGCGGAAACAGCAGGGTCGCCATACGGAACGGCTCCGGCATGACGATTTTGTAGGGCCGCAGACTGTCATAGCAGACGAATTCCGGATCACGGACGACCGCGTGCCGCCCGTCCTGGAAGACCCATATCTCGCCGTCCATCGGACGGCACACCCTCAGGTATCCCTCGGCACTCTGGTCGATCAGCCTGCTGGGCCGGATGAGTTCGCGGGGCCCTCCGTCGACCAAGGAGAACCGCACTTCACCGAACTGCCTGACCGCCGTGGTCCCGTCGAGTTCCGCCCGGTGATCACGAATGATCTCCAGGTGACCCTGCGACCGTGCGATCGGTTTCGTGTGGACGACGGTTCGACGTGCATTCGGTACTTGGACAGGCAGCATCGATCAATCACCTCGTCGGTAAGACCTAGTGGTAGACGTGCCGTTCCGCGAAGGCACAACCGCGACCTCTTCATACGGGGCTTAGTCCTTGAACGGATTGATGGCGCCCCGGGGTCCGCTTCGCCCGCAAGACATGAGAACACGCGCTTTGCCGGATTTTCTATGGCGATCGAAGTTTTCGATGACTGCCACACGTGCCTCGGAAACATCGCCTGCGGGCCGCGGACGCCGCCCACCTGGATGCGGTCATGCCGCCGGCCGCCGAACCGTACTACCGCGCGCGGTCACAGGCGATTTACGTGCGTATCTGCGCAAGGAAACGTGCGCGATCCGCCAAGTGGGCGGACGGCGGCGTCGCTAGCGTCCAGTCGTCGCCCGGGCCTTTCCGCCTGCGCGGCGCGTACCCCGCATCGGGCGACGGCGACAGCGCGGGCCGGCGCCGGCGGCGCCGGACGGAGCTTCCTGCGGACACGAGGAGATCGACGTGGTAAAGACGCGCCACCACGAGGGCGAACAGGCCGTGCAGAGGCGGGCGGGCGAGGGGCACGCGGGCTGGGGGTCTCCCATGTTCGACGACGTGATCCAGCCGGCGTTCGCCCACTTCCTGAGGCGGCAACGCATGCTCGTCCTCGGCGCCGCCGATCCCGGGGGCGCGGTGTGGGCCTCCCTCGTCACGGGAGACACGGGGTTCGCCGATCCGGTCGGCCCCACCGATTTGGTGATCGCCGCTCTGCCCGTAGCCGGCGACCCCCTGGAGCGCGCCTTCGAGACGGAGCGCGCCGTGGGGACGCTGGCGATCGAGCCGCAGACGATGCGCCGCATCAGGGTGAACGGCGTGGCCAGGCGGCACGAGGACAGGCTCCATCTGCGGACCGAGCAGGTGCTGGGCAACTGTCCCAAATACCTCCGGCAGCGTGTGCCGCTGGGGGACGACCCGGGCTCCGTACGGCCCGCCGCGGCGAGCCGGCCGGACCTCGGGCCGCGGCAGCAGCGGTGGATCGCCGAAGCGGACACCTTCTTCGTCGCCAGCCACTCCCCGGAGCACGGGGCGGACGCCTCGCACCGAGGCGGGGAACCGGGCTTCGTGACCGTCGAGGGACCGCGCAGGCTCTCCTGGCCCGATTACGTCGGGAACTCCTTCTACATGACGTTGGGGAACCTGCATCTGAACCCCTCGTGCGGCCTGCTCTTCCCGGACTGGGAACGGGGCCACACCCTGCAGCTGACCGGCCGCGCCCGGGTCGACTGGGACACGCGGCGGAGCGCGGCACTGCCCGGGGCGCTGCGGATCGTCGAATTCGACGTGGAACGCGCGGTGGAGATCCGTCACGCGACCGCGCTGCGCTGGGGCCCAGGCGCCTTCGTCCCCCCGCGGCCCGGCGCCCGGCGACACTTCCCCCGGCGCTGATCCCGCGCCTGCGCGCTTTCCGGAGAAACGCGAACGGCGTTGCCCGGCGCCACGGCCCGGTCATCCCGGAATCGTCGTGCACCGGCAATCTCCGGTGCGCACTCCGGCAAATGTCCGCGCCGCCGCCGGGTAACGTCGTCGGTGTCGAGCCGATTCGATTTCGCTTTTCAGGCCGTCGAGGGCCAGTCCCGCGGGGGCCGTCATTTCCTGAGCATGCGTTGAATATTTCGTGTCCGATGCTCCCCGGGAGGACCAACGATGGGTGAGGCGCCAACGGCAAATCAGGTGGCGGTCGCCGTGCAGGACGATCTGCGCACGGTGATGCGCAATTTCGCCACGGGCGTGTGCGTGGTGACCACGTTCTCCGGCACCGCTTCACTCCGCACGCACAACGCCCTCACGATCAATTCGCTGACCTCGGTCTCGCTGGACCCTCCGCTGATATCGCTGAGTATCCGCCGCGAGTCGACGTTCCTGGCCGATCTGATGGAGTCCCGGGTGTGGGCGGTTTCCATCCTCGACGCCGAAGGCGAGGATCTGGCCCGGATATTCGCCCGCCCCGAACAGGAAAGGAAAAAGGCCCTGAGCAGTCTTCCCGCGAAGCCGGGCGAGCGGACCGGCGCCCTGCTCCTCGATTCCTCGGCATGGCTGGAATGCCGGTACTGGAATCACCTCGTGGCCGGCGACCATCTGCTGCTCGTCGGGGAGATAGTCGGGCTCGGCACGAACCACTCGCGGGCGCCGCTGGTTTTCCTGCAGGGGGCATTTCATCGGATCGAGCTGAACCGGATCGTCTAGCGCCATTCCTTCTCCAATAATCGACAGGCGGGGCTGACACATGTCTGGAATCTCAATCGGTGTGATCGGAGGCGGCGCGTCCGCGGTCTGCCTCATCGACGCGTTGGCCCGGGAGCGGGGAAGGCCGGGCAGCATCACCGTGTTCGAACCGTCCCCCAACCTGTGGCGGGGCCGGGCCTACCAGGTCGACACCGAGGTCATCAAGGTCAACGCGACCCCGGACGACATGTCGGCACGGGTGGGCGACCTGCACCACTTCGAGCGCTGGCTGGAGCTGCGGGAGCGCGTCGCCGACGACGCCGGGCACGTCGACGCCTACTCGGGAGCCCGTTTCGTGCCGCGCACCGTCTACGGCGAATACCTCGAGCAGACGGCGTACGCCGCACTGGGCGAGCTGCGCAGACAGGGCTGGCGGGTCGACCTCGTCGGAGCCGCGGTCACCGGGGCCCGGCGGACCGCCGACCACGTGCTGCTGAGCACGGGCGGCACGAGCGCGGGCGCGTTCGACTACGCGGTTCTGTGCGTGGGCGGCGACGGCCCCAGGGACATCTACGGGCTGACCGGCGCTCCCGGCTTCGTGGCCGACCCGTACCCCGTCTCCGGCAGTCTCCGCCACGTCGGGGAACGGCAGGACGTCGCCGTCATCGGCAGCGGCCTGACCGCGGTCGACGTCATCCTCCATCTGGACGCGCAGGGGCATCAGGGACGGATCACCCTGCTGTCCCGGAGGGGGGTGCTCCCCGCCGTCCGGCAGCGGCCGATCGAGCTCGAACTGCGCCATCTCACCAAGCACCACATGCGCGCACTGGCCCGGCAGCGGCGGGAGATGTCCGTGGAGGACTTCACGGCGGTCGTCCGGGCCGAACTCGTGGACGCCGGCGCGGACCTCGACGCGATACGCGCCGAGATCGCCGACGTGGACAGGGAGCCGCCGGTGCGACGCCTGCGCCGTCATCTCGCCGCGGTGGACTCGCCGGACCCGGGCATGCGGATCCTGCAGCGCGCGGTCCCGGACATCGGCCCCGACGTCTGGCCGTTGCTGACGGAGCGGGACAGGGCGGCGATGCTGCGGTCCCACTACCGCACCGTCATGAGCCTGTGCTGTCCCATGCCGCCGGGCAGCGCGGCGCGGCTGCTCGAGCTCGTCGACGCCGGCCGGCTGGACGTGCGGTCCGGGCTCCAGAAGGTCGCCGTACGCTCCGGTGGCGGCTTCGAGCTCGCCACCTCCGACGGGGAGGTCATCGGCGCGGACATGGTGATCAACGCGGTGAACGCGTCCGAGGACCGCATCCCGGCCGCCGCCCGGTCCCTGGTGACCGCGCTCACCGCCGGCCGCGCCGCGAGCCCCCATCCGCACGGCGGACTCCGGCTGGCCCGGGAGACGAGCCGTCTCATCGCGGGCGGCGCACCGGACCCGCGCCTGTACGGACTCGGCACCATCGGGGCCGGAGCGCTCTTCTTCACCTTCGGCATCCCGTCCCTGGTGGACCGCAGCGAGGACATCGTCGCGGCCATCCTGCAGCACGCGGAGGCCGGAAACGCCGCCCGGTCCGAGGACGTCCTGCTCCCCGCGTAGCGGGTCCCCGGGCGCCTGCGCCCGCTCACCAGCTCAGCACGGACCGCCCAGCAGTAGAGAGGGGAAACGACCATGACCATCACGACGGCCGCCGAGCCGCGCCCGGCGTACCTCGCGGACACCGCGACGGGCCTGCCCATCCCGGGCGAGCCGGTCTTCGACAACCCCGACGACACCCGCCGCCACCGCAAGCAGCGCCTGGCGGCCGCCCTCCGGCTGTTCGGCAAGTACGGGTTCGGGGAAGGCATCTCGGGCCACATCTCCGTACGCGACCCGGAGCACCACGACCGTTTCTGGGTCAACCCCTTCGGAGTCTCCTTCAACCGCGTACGCGTGGCCGACCTGATCTGCGTCGACTCCACCGGACGGGTCGTCCACGGCAGGCACCGGGTCAACCCCAGCGCGTTCGTCATCCACTCGCAGATCCACGAGCTCCGGCCGGACGCCACCGCCGCCGCGCACGGGCACACGGCGCACTCGCGCGCGCTGGGCGCGCTCGGCCGCCTGCTGGAGCCGATCGACCAGGAGTCGGCCGCCTTCTACGGCAGGCAGACCCTGTACGAGGCGTACGAGGGCCCCTCGGTGTCCCTCGAACAGGGCCGGGACATCGCCGAGAAGCTCGGCGACAACCGCGCCATCCTGCTGCGGCACCACGGGCTGATCACGGTCGGCGGGTCGCTGGACGAGGCGGTCCACTGGTTCTTCACCTACGACAGCTGCGCCCAGGTGCAGCTGCTCGCCCTGGCGGCCGGCACCCCGCGGACGTTCACGCGCGAACAGGCCGAGGCCGCGGGCGCCGGATTCGGCGATCCGCAGCTCGGCTGGTTCAGCTTCCAGCTGCTCTGGGACGAGATCGTCGCCGAGCAGCCCGACCTGCTCGAGGAGTAGCACGCCCGCCGGGTCCGGTGCGCGCGGAATCCGGACCCGGCACACACACCCGTGAGGCAGAAGGTGCGACCCAACGCGTGCAACGCCATCGAAAGCACGGACGATCTCGTCCCCAGCCGGAAGACACCACAGCCATGAATTCTCCGCAGAGTGCCCCGGTGGGCCGGTCCTGGCGGGACCTGCCCGCGGCGCAGCAGCCCGAGTACCCCGATCGCGAGGCTCTGCGCGGTGTGATCGCGGACCTCGAGTCGTACCCCCCGCTCGTCTTCGCCGGCGAGTGCGACCAATTGCGCGCCCGCCTGGGAGCCGTCGCCAGGGGCGAGGCGTTCCTGCTGCAGGGCGGCGACTGCGCCGAGACCTTCGGCGGGGTCTCCGCCGACCAGATCCGCAACAAGCTCAAGACGCTGCTCCAGATGAGCGCGGTCCTCACGTACGCCGCCTCCGTGCCCGTCGTCAAGGTGGGCCGGATCGCGGGGCAGTACTCCAAGCCGCGTTCCAAGCCCACCGAGACCCGCGACGGCGTGACGCTCCCGTGTTACCGGGGCGACTCCGTCAACGGCATGGAGTTCACCCCCGAGGCCCGCACGCCCGACCCGCAGCGGCTCAAGCGGATGTACCACGCGTCCGCCTCGACGCTGAACCTGGTGCGGGCCTTCACCACCGGCGGGTACGCGGACCTGCGCCAGGTGCACTCCTGGAACCAGGACTTCGTGAAGTCGTCGCCGGCGGGCCGGCGCTACGAGACCCTGGCCCGGGAGATCGACCGTGCGCTGAGCTTCATGCACGCCTGCGGTGCGGATCCGGAGGAGTTCGGCTCGGTCGAGTTCTACTCCTCCCACGAGGCGCTGATCCTGGACTACGAGTCGGCGCTGACCCGGACGGACTCGCGCACCGGGCGGTCGTACGACGTGTCGGCGCACATGGTGTGGATCGGGGAGCGCACCCGGCAGCTCGACCACGCGCATGTCGCGTTCGCCGCCGGGATCGGCAACCCCATCGCGGTGAAACTGGGCCCGTCCAGCACACCGGAGGAGGCGCTGGCCCTGATCGACCGGCTCGACCCGGAGCGGGAGCCCGGACGGCTGACGTTCATCACACGGATGGGCGCGCGCGGCGTCCGGGACCGGCTGCCCGAGCTGGTGGAGAAGGTGAGCGCCGAGGGCGCCCAGGTGGTGTGGGTCTGCGACCCGATGCACGGCAACACCTTCGAGGCGGCCTCCGGGCACAAGACCCGCCGCTTCGACGACGTCCTCGACGAGGTCAGAGGCTTCTTCGAGGTGCACAGGGCGCTGGGCACCCATCCGGGCGGCATCCACGTGGAGCTCACCGGGGACGACGTCACCGAGTGCCTGGGCGGCGGCGACGAGATCCTCGTCGACCACCTGCACCGGCGCTACGAGACCGCCTGCGACCCCCGGCTCAACCGCAGCCAGTCTCTCGAACTGGCCTTCCTCGTCGCGGAGATGCTCCGTCAGGATCCGGCGGGGAGCGGTGGCTCCCCGGACGGGACAGGGCTGACGGTCCGGGCGGTGCGGGGCGCCATCCAGGTCGAGCGGGACGACGAGCCGCACCTCCTGGAGAGCGTCCAGACCGTGCTCCGCCGGATCATGGATGCCAACGACCTGTCGCCCGACGACCTCATCAGCATCGTGTTCACCGCCACCCCGGACCTGGTGAGCGCGTTCCCCGCCGCGGCGGCGCGCGCGATCGGCCTCACCCACGTCCCCCTGATGTGCGCCCGGGAACTGGACGTGAAGGGGGCGCTGCCCAGAACGGTGCGGGTCCTCGCGCACGTGCGGACGGCTCGGGCCGCCCGCGACGTCCGGCACGTGTACCTGGGAGGCGCGGCGGCGCTGCGCGAGGACCTGGCGCAGCCGGGAGAAGGGGGCGTGACCCTGTGATGCGCACCATGGCGGTGGTCGGCACAGGTTTGATCGGTACGTCGGTGGGGCTCGCGGTGAGCCGGCACGGCGTCATGGTGCATCTGCTGGACCAGGACGAGACGGCGGCCCGCACCGCGGCGGCGCTGGGCGCCGGCGTGGCCGGCGCCCCGGCGGAGCGGGTGGACCTCGCCGTGATCGCCGTACCGCCCAGCAAGGTCGGCGCGGTGCTGGCCGAGCAGCAGCTGCGCGGCCTCGCCCACGCCTACACGGACGTGGCGAGCGTGAAGTCCGCCCCGGCCCGCGACGTGCTGCGCACCATCTCCGATCCGGTGACGTTCGTGGGCGGGCATCCGCTGGCGGGCCGGGAGCGGTCGGGCCCGCTCGCGGCCCGCGCCGACCTCTTCGAGGACCGGTCATGGGTGCTCACGCCCACGCAGGCCACTTCGCAGCCGGCCCTGAACCGGGTGCTCGAGATGGTGGCCCTGTGCGGTGCGATCCCCGTGGTGATGGAGGACCAGGCGCACGACGCCGCCGTGGCGCTGACGTCCCACGCCCCGCACGTGGTGGCGAGCCTGATGGCGGCGCGGCTCCAGTCCGGGCCCGAGGAGGCCTTCCGGCTCGCCGGTCAGGGCCTGCGCGACGTCACCCGCATCGCGGCCGGTGATCCCCGGCTGTGGACCGACATCCTCCAGGCCAACGCCGCCGCGGTCGCCAGAGTGCTGCGAGCGCTGAACGACGATCTGTCGGCCGTGCTGGCCGCACTCGACGACCTCGCGGCGGCCGAGCCGGTGCGGGAGGGGCACAGCGTGATGAGGATCGAGGACCTGCTGCGGCGGGGGATCGCCGGACTCGACCGGATCCACGGCAGGCGCCCCGGCGCGCCGCCGGGCCAGGTGCGGTTGCGGGTCGCCGTGGGGGAGCGGCCGGGGGAGCTGGCGCTGCTGCTCGCCAGGCTCGCGGAGCTCGGAGTCGGCCTCGACGACGTCGCCGCCACGGCGTCCCCGGATCGAGGGGTCCTCTTCGCGGAGTTCGGCCTGTCCGCCGTGCGGGCGGAGTCCGCGTGGCGGGCGCTGACGGAGGAGGGCTGGGCCGCCGAACGGCTCCATGCGATCACGGTGCCGGAGGGCCCGGGCGGTGCGGCCGCCGTCGCACCCCTGCCGCCCGCCGGCTCCGGCGCGCCGTCACTGGATCACCAGGTGGAGGAGGAGCGGCAGGAGGCCTTGAGCAAGCCGTGAGCCCTGCGGCGGCGAAGCCCGTCGGTGCCCGGGGAATCACGGCGGGCACCGAGAGGTTGTCGCCGTCGTGACGGCAGGGCTTAGGCTTGAGGCTCTCTGGGGTTGGAGGTCCTCTCGTGCTGGTTGACTCGTTCGGCCGGGTCGCGACCGATCTGAGGGTGTCGCTGACCGACCGGTGCAACCTGCGGTGCGCGTACTGCATGCCGCCCGAGGGCCTCGACTGGCTGCCCAAGCCCGAACTGCTCACCGGTGCGGAGATCGTCCGCCTGGTGACGATCGGCGTGGAGCGGCTCGGCATCCGGGAGGTCCGCTTCACCGGTGGCGAGCCGCTGCTGCGGCGGGAGCTCGTCGAGATCGTGACCGCGACCGCCGCGCTGCGCCCGCGTCCCCAGGTGTCGCTGACGACCAACGGCATCGGCCTGGCCCGCCTCGCGGAGCCGCTCGCGCGGGCCGGCCTCGACCGCGTCAACGTCTCGCTGGACACGCTCGACCGCGACGTGTTCGTCCGGCTCGCGCACCGTGACCGGCTGCGCGACGTGCTGGACGGGCTCGCCGCGGCGACGGCGGCGGGGCTGACGCCGGTCAAGGTGAACGCCGTGCTGATGCGCGGAGTCAACGAGCACGAGGCCGTGCCGCTGCTGCGCCACTGCCTCGACCGGGGATACGAGCTGCGCTTCATCGAGCAGATGCCGCTCGACGCCCAGCACGGCTGGCGCCGCGACGACATGATCACGGCCGACGAGATCCTCGGGCTGCTAAAGGACTCCTTCGACCTCACCGAGGACGACCCGCGCGAGCGGGGCAGCGCCCCCGCCGAGCTGTTCCTGGTCGACGGCGGCCCGCAGCGGGTGGGGGTGATCGGCTCGGTCACCCGGCCGTTCTGCGGCGCCTGCGACCGCGTGCGGATCACCGCCGACGGCCAGGTCCGCAACTGCCTGTTCGCCACGGAGGAGTCCGACCTGCGTGCGGCGCTGCGCTCGGGCGCCTCGGACGAGGAACTGGCGGAGCGATGGGTCGCGGCGGTGCGGGGGAAGAAGGCCGGGCACGGCATCGACGATCCCGCGTTCCTGCAGCCGGCCCGTCCGATGTCGGCGATCGGCGGCTGACGGAGCCCCCGAGAGCCCCCGAGAGCCCCCGAGAGCCCCCGAGAGCCCCGGAGTCCGCCGTGCGTCCCCGTCCCGAGACCGGAACAGGAGCGGCGGCGTACGACGCCGTGATCCTGGCCGGGGGCCGGGCCGAGCGTCTCGGCGGGGCGGACAAGCCGGGCGCGCTCGTCGGCGGACTGCCCCTGGTCGAGCGCGTGGCGGCGGCGGTCCGCGACGCCCGCGCCGTCGTCGTGGTGGGCCCGCCGAGAGACATGCCGGGCGTGCTGTTCACCCGGGAGCACCCGCCGGGCGGCGGGCCCGTGCCGGCGCTGCGTGCCGGGCTCGCCGAGGTGACCTCCCCACTGGTCGTCCTGCTCGCCGCCGACCTGCCGTTCGTCGCCGCCGGTCACGTCGGGGCGCTCCTTGCGGCCGTGCCCGAGGGCGGCGCGGGCGCGGTGCTCGTGGACGACGAGGGCCGTGAGCAGTGGCTCACCGGAGCGTGGCGGACGGCGGCGCTGCGGGCGGCGCTCGGCGCGTACCGGGGACGGTCGCTGCGCGGGCTGCTCGGCCCGCTGGCGCCGGCGCCCGTGCGCCCGCCGGTGGCGCCCGGCGAGATCCCGCCGTGGTTCGATTGCGACACCGTCGACGATCTGCGCGCGGCCCGCGAACGGGCCGTGGGACGTGGGTGAAGGGAGCGCGCGTGAACGTGCTGGAGGAATGGACGGCGCTGGTCTGCCGCGAGCTGGGCATCGACCCCGCCCGGGTGGACCGGACCGCGGTGCTCGACCTGACCAGGGACGTGGCGCACGGAGTGGCGCGGCCGGCCGCCCCGTTGACCGCCTATCTGCTGGGGCTGGCGCAGGGGGCCGGCACCGCGCCGCCGGACGCGGCGGAGCGGCTGTCCCGGATGGCGAAGGACTGGGCTGAGGCGGCCGCGGAAGCGCCCGCGACCCCTGACACCCGTGCTCCCGACACCCGAGCTCCCGACACCCCTTGCTCCTGACATCTGCCGCCACGGCCCCGGCGCGCCGCGGGAGGGGAAGGGCGGGCGCCGGGGGCCGTTCGGCGGCAGGGCCGTCTCCTGGGAGACGACCGCGACGGCCGGTCCGTGAGATCCGTGCAAAGGTCTTGGAAAAGGGCGACGCCGGGTGGTTACGGGGGCAAACCACCCGGCGCCGCTTCATCGGCGTTCCGACGGGGGCCCGGAACGCCGGCACCAGCGCTCCGACGGGGGACCAGAGCGCTTGGCTAAACTGTACACCTCCAACCCTTGGGTTGCGTCAAGACTTTGTCACGACCCGATCTCGCGTCGATGGCGTGGTATCTCGCTTTGGTCAGGTGAGGTAAAGCCGGGGGGCGGCGGAGGCTCGTGACCTCTCTGATTGGCCCCGATTACGGCAAGGTATGGCAAAAGAACGGCCCCCGCGACGAACAGGGCCTTGACGGGCCAGGGGGCCGGTACCGCCACCGCCAGGATCAGGCAGACGAGCCGGATGCCCATCTTGATGAGGTAACTGATCTCCCGCTTGCGCACGTCGTCGGTCAGCGACGGCTGGGCGTCCGTCACCTGGTGAACGACCGGGCGGTCTTTTCTCAACCAGCGCCATGGATTCACGGTTTCCACGGTAGACCCCGGGTGAGGCGGGGTGACGCCCGCAGGGCGCTACGATCACGCGACAGGCACAGGCAGGAGGACGTGATGTCGGATCGCACCTACCGGGTGACCGAGATAGTGGGCACCTCGGCCGAGAGCGTCGACCAGGCCATCCGCAACGGCGTCAGGCGGGCCGCCCAGACGCTGCGGCACCTGGACTGGTTCGAGGTGACCGAGGTGCGCGGGCACATCGTGGACGGCGAGGTGGCCCACTTCCAGGTCGGCATGAAGGTGGGCTTCCGCCTGGAAGACGCCGAGTGAGGCGATGTGAGGTCCCGGCGCCGGCCGCCGGATCGCCCGTCCGCTCCGCCGGGCGGTGACGATCGGCGGCGGGACGGGCGCTCCGGGCGTGGTGGCTGATGCCTAGCTGGCCTGGCTGACCGTCGACATGTTGAAGTCGGGTACGCGGACCGGCGGCATGACGGCGCGGGTGAACCAGTCGTTCCACTCGCGCGGCAGCGTCTGCTCGCTCGCGCCCACCTCCGTGAGGCGGCCGAGCAGGTCGACCGGCGACTCGTTGAACCGGAAGTTGTTGACCTCGCCCACGACCTCGCCGTTCTCGACGAGGTAGACGCCGTCCCTGGTCAGTCCGGTCAGGAGCAGCGACTGCGGGTCGACCTCGCGGATGTACCACAGGCAGGTCAGCAGCAGGCCCCGCTCGGTCGAGGCGATCATCTCCTCCAGCGAGCGGCCGCCCTCGGGCCCCGTCATGATCAGGTTGTCGATCTGCGGGGTGGTGGCGAGGCCGGTGAGCTCGGCCGAGTGCCGGGTCTGCACGAGGTTGGCCAGGGCGCCGTCGCTGATCCACTCGGTGCGGGTCAGGGGCAGGCCGTTGTCGAAGACCGACTGCTCCCGGCCGGAGGAGTGGGCGACGACGAACGGCGCGCACTCGACGCCGGCCCGCGCCGGGTCGCTGTGCAGCGAGATCGGCAGCGGGGACAGGCGCTCGCCGACCCGGGTGCCGCCGCCGGGCCGGGAGAACACCGTGCGGCCGTCGGCGGCGTCCCGCGCGCCCGCCGCCCAGTACAGGTAGATCAGCAGGTCGGAGACCGCGGTCGCGGGCAGGAGCGTCTCGTAGCGGCCCGGCTCCAGGCTGATCCGCCGCTTGGCCCAGCCCAGCCGCCGGGTGAGCGTCTCGTCCAGGGCGGCCACGTCCACGTCGGAGAAGTCGCGGGTGGCCACGCCCGTCCACGCCGAGCTCGACATGTCCGCCGACTTGGCGTTCAGTTCGAGCCGCCCGGTCGGCTGGTCGTGGCGCAGCCGCAGACCGGTGGACGAGCCGACGAACGTCGAGGTCACGATGTGCTCGGCGAAGCCGTACAGCCTGCGGCCGGAGGCGTCGGCGGCGGCGAACGCCTCGCCGAGCGCGGGGGCGAAGTTCCGGAACACGTCGATGGAGGTCGGCTCCACCGGGCGATCCCAGCCCTCCCCGGCGGTTCCCTCCACCAGCGCCCGGGCGTCCTCCGACGGCCGGGCCTCCCGCGCGGCGCGGTCGGCCTCGGCCACCACGTCCGCGAGCTGGTCGGCGCGTACGGCCGAGCGTGAGACGACTCCCACCCCGGCGCCCACGACGGAGATCACGGTGAGCCGGGACGAGCGCGCGACCCCGTTGGTCGTCAGCGTGTTGCCGGCGAAGCGCAGATTCGCGGTCGAGCCCTCGTCCGCGATCACGACGCAGCCGTCGGCCCCGCTCAGCGCGAGCGCCCGCTCCACCGTCTCCTGCGGTGTGATCACCCCGTCGCTCACTTGCCACCCTCCTGGACGGTGTTGAGGATCCGTACGCCGCGGAACAGGGCCGCGGGGGCGCCGTGGCTGACCGGCGCGACCTGGCCCGGCTGGCCCTTGCCGCAGTTGAAGGCGCCGCCGAGGACGTACGTCTGCGGACCGCCGACGGCCTCCATCGAGCGCCAGAAGTCCGTGGTGGTCGCCTGGTAGGCGACGTCGCGCAGCTGCCCGGCCAGGCGGCCGTTCTCGATCCGGTAGAAGCGCTGGCCAGTGAACTGGAAGTTGTACCGCTGCATGTCGATCGACCAGCTCTTGTCGCCGACGACGTAGATCCCGCGCCCGACCCGGGAGATCAGCTCGTCGGTGGACGGGCCGTCCGCGGCCGGCTGGAGGGACACGTTGGCCATCCGCTGGATCGGCACGTGGCCGGGGGAGTCGGCGAACGCGCAGCCGTTCGACCGGCCGAGCCCCTTGAGCAGCGCCATCCGCCGGTCGAGCTGGTAGCCGACCAGCGTGCCCTCGCGGACGATGTCGAACGACTGGCCGGCCACGCCCTCGTCGTCCCAGCCGACGGTGGCCAGGCCGTGCTCGACCGTGCGGTCGCCCGTCACGTTCATCACCGGCGAGCCGTAGTGCAGGGTGCCGAGCTGGTCGAAGGTGGCGAACGAGGTGCCGGCGTAGGCCGCCTCGTAGCCGAGCGCCCGGTCCAGCTCGGTCGCGTGGCCGATCGACTCGTGGATCGTGAGCCACAGGTTCGACGGGTCGATCACCAGGTCGTACGGCCCGGCCTCGACCGAGGGCGCCTTGAGCTTCTCGTCCAGCAGGTCGGGGATCTCGGCCAGCTCGGCGGGGAAGTCCCAGCCGGTGCCGGTCAGGTACTCGTACCCCCGGCCGGCCGGCGGGGCCAGCGTGCGCATGTCGTCGAACCGGTCGCCGTCGGCCCGCATCGCCGTCAGCACGGGGTGCAGCCGCACCCGCTGCTGCGTGGTCACCGTGCCGGCCGTGTCGGCGTAGAACTTCTGCTCCTTGACCTGCGTCAGCGAGGCCGAGACGTGGTCGACCCGGCCGAGCAGCCCCGACGACCACTCCGCGAGCAGCGCCGCCTTGTCCGGCAGCGGCACGTCGAACGGGTCGACCTCGTAGGACGACACCCAGGTCACGTCGTCGTACACCGGCTCGGGGGCGAGCTCCACCGGCTCCCGGTTGATGGGCGCGCTGACCGCCGCCACCCGCACGGCCTCCTCGGCGGCCCGGGCCGCCGCCTCCGGGGTCAGCTCGATCCCGGACGCGAAGCCCCAGGTGCCGTCCTTGACGACCCGTACGGCGAAGCCGAGGTCGTCGGCGTCCGAGGAGCCTTCGAGCCGGGCGTCGAACAGGCGCAGCGTCTCGGCGCGTACGCGTTCGAGCCGGAACGAGGCGTGCTCGGCTCCCAGGTCACGGGCGCGCTGCAGGGCCGCGTCCGCCAGCCGCCGCAGCGGCAGGGCGAGGAAGTCGGGGTCGATCTGGCGCATGTCCACGATCCTAACCCTGTGATCTTGTGCCCAGCGGACAAGTGGGCTACCCCCAAGTAGCCGATACCGTCGGTCGCATGGTTCGCTCTGTACTCGTCACCGGCGGAAACCGCGGCATCGGTCTCGCGATCGCCCGTGAGCTCTCCGCCGCGGGGGACGCCGTCGCAATCACCTACCGTTCCGGCGAGCCGCCGGAGGGGTTGTTCGGGGTCCGCTGCGACGTGACGAGCTCCGCCGACGTCGACGCCGCCTTCGAGAAGGCCGAGGCCGAGCACGGCCCGGTGGAGGTGGTCGTCGCGAACGCGGGGATCACCAAGGACACGCTGCTGCCGATGATGAAGGAGGAGACCTTCACCGACGTCATCGACACGAACCTGACCGGCGCGTACCGCGTCGCCAAGCGGGCCGTGCGGCCCATGCTGCGGCTGCGGCGCGGGCGCATCATCCTGATCTCCTCGGTCGTCGGCCTGTCCGGCTCGGCCGGCCAGACCAACTACGCCGCCTCCAAGGCCGGCCTGGTCGGCTTCGGCCGGTCGCTGGCCCGCGAGCTCGGCTCGCGCGGCATCACGGTCAACGTGGTCGCGCCGGGGTTCGTGGAGACCGACATGACCGCGGTGCTCGACGAGGCGCAGCAGGAGCAGATCCGCAAGAGCATCCCGCTGGGGCGGCAGGCGCACGCGGAGGAGATCGCCCGCGTCGTCAGGTTCCTGGCGAGCGACGACGCCTCCTACATCACCGGGGCGGTCATCCCCGTCGACGGCGGCCTCGGCATGGGCCACTGAACAGGCCACCGAACAGGCCACCGAGCGGACGAAAGACTGGAGCTGGACATGGGTTTGCTGGACGGTAAGCGACTGCTGGTCACCGGCGTCCTCACCGACGCGTCGATCGCCTTCAACGTGGCGAAGCTGGCCCAGGAGGAGGGCGCCCAGGTCGTGCTGACCGGCTTCGGCCGCCTCAGCCTGGTCGAGCGCATCGCCAAGCGGCTGCCCGAGCCGCCGCCGGTGATCGAGCTGGACGTCCAGAACGACGACCACCTCGACACGCTCGCCGACCGCGTCGGCGCGCACCTCGACGGGCTGGACGGAGTCGTCCACTCGATCGGGTTCGCCCCGCAGTCCTGCCTCGGCGGCAACTTCCTCAACACCTCGTGGGAGGACGTCGCCACGGCGGTCCACGTCTCGACGTTCTCGTTCAAGTCGCTCGCCGTCGCCTGCCTGCCGCTGATGAAGGAGGGCGGCGCGGTCGTCGGCCTGGACTTCGACGCGACCAAGGCGTGGCCGGTCTACGACTGGATGGGCGTGGCCAAGGCCGGGCTCGAGTCCTGCTCCCGCTACCTCGCCCGCGACCTCGGCAGGCACGGCATCCGGGTCAACCTCGTCGCCGCCGGCCCGCTGCGCACGATGGCGGCCAAGAGCATCCCCGGGTTCAAGGAGTTCGAGGACTCCTGGCCGGAGAAGGCCCCGCTCGGGTGGGACCTGGCGGACACCGCCCCCGCCGCCAAGGCGTGCGTCGCGCTGCTGTCGGACTGGTTCCCCGCCACCACCGGTGAGATCGTCCACGTCGACGGCGGCGTCCACGCGATGGGCGCCTGAGCGTCAGCGGGACGGGGCGCCGGCGAACGGGATGGCGGCGGGAGCCGGGTCCTCCGGCGTGTCCACCGGGTGCCGCCACAACCCCCTGCGGCGCAGCAGGGGCAGGACGCCCTCGCCGAACCAGTAGGCCTCTTCCAGGTGCGGGTGACCGGACAGCACGAACTCGTCGATCCCGAGCGCGTGGTACTCCTCGATGCGCTCCGCCACCTCCGTGTGGCTGCCCACCAGCGCCGTGCCCGCGCCGCCGCGGACCAGGCCGACCCCGGCCCACAGGTTCGGCGAGACCTCCAGCGCGTCGGTGCGGCCCCCGTGCAGGGCCCGCATCCGCCGCTGCCCCTCCGACCCGCTGCGCGCGAGGCCGGCCTGCACCGACGCGATGACCGCGGGGTCGAGCGCGGACAGCAGGCGCTCGGCCTCCGCCCACGCCTGCGCCGAGGTGTCCCGGCTGATGACGTGCAGCCGGATCCCGAAGCGCACCTCGCGACCGGCCGCGGCCGCCTCCCGGCGGATCCAGCCGATCTTCTCCGCCACCTGCGCGGGCGGCTCGCCCCAGGTCAGGTAGACGTCGCAGTGCCGCGCCGCCACCCGCCCGGCCGCCGGGGACGACCCGCCGAAGTACACCGCCGGGACCGGGGACGGCACCCGGCTCAGCGCGGCGTCCGTGACGCCGACGTGCCTGCCCGCCAGGGTGACCCGTTCCCCCCGCCACAGGGCGCGGACGACCGTGAGGAACTCGTCGGTGCGCTCGTAGCGCTCGTCCTTGGCGAGGAAGTCGCCGTAGGCGCGCTGCTCGTGGTCCTCGCCGCCGGTGACGACGTTGACCAGCAGACGCCCGCCCGAGTGCCGCTGGAACGTGGCGGCCATCTGCGCGGCGAGCGTGGGCGACAGCAGCCCCGGCCGGAAGGCGACCAGGAACTTCAGCCGCTCGGACCCGGCGACCAGCATGGCGGTGGTCAGCCAGGCGTCCTCGCACCAGGCCCCCGCCGGGGTGAGCGCGCCCTCGAAGCCGAGGTGCTCGGCGGCGCGCACGATCTGGCCGAGGTAGGCCAGGGAGGCCGGACGGTCCCCGCCGGCCGTGGTGACGTCGGTGCCGTGCCCGCCGCCGACGAGGTGGCGGCTGTCGCCGTACGTGGGCAGGAACCAGTGGAACGTCAGCGTCATGACAGTCCCTTCAGGACGCGGCCAGCAGCGGGCGGCGCGCGGCAACGGCCGAGGCGAAGGCGTCGACCACGCGGTAGAGCGGGGCGGCGTGCTCCGGGTCGAGGCCGGCCTCGCCGTCACGGACCGCGATGTGCCGGTCGAGGACGAACCATCCCGGCACGACGTGGTCGGCCCCCAGCGAGGTCAGGACCGGGCGGAGCGCGTAGTCGATGGCCAGCACGTGGGCGGGGCTGCCGCCGGTGACGACCGGCAGCACGACCTTGCCCGCGAGCGCGAACTGCGGCAGCAGATCGAGCACCGTCTTCAGCAGCCCGCTGTAGGCGGCCTTGTACACGGGGGAGGCGACCAGGACGCCGTCCGCCTCCTCGACGAGGCGGACGACCTCGGCGATGCGCGGATGCCGCGTGTCGGCCGACAGCAGCGCCTCCGCGGGCAGGTCGCGCGCCCGCACGCCGTCGACCTCGTGGCCGAGGCGGCGCAGCCGGTCGGCGAGGTGCGCGCAGAGGGCGGCGGTACGCGAGACCGCCGAGGGGCTGCCGGACAGGACGACGATGGTGGACATGGCGGAACCTCCGTCAGATGGGACCGGATCAGATCAGGCCGTGCCGCGGGGGCAGGGTCCGGTTCAGCGCGTACCTGCCGATGTGCTGGATCTTCCAGCGCACGGGATCGTGCAGGGTGTGGGTGCGGGCGTTGCGCCAGTGCCGGTGCAGGTTGAGCGAGTCCAGCGCCGACCTGGTGCCGGACACCTCGAACAGCGCGCCGCTCACCTCGACGGCGGCCGGATCGGCGAAGGCCTTCGCCGTGGCGACCGCGATGGACGCCGCCGCCGCGGTCTCGTCGTCGAGCCGTTCCCGCGCGCGGTCGACCGCCCGCCCGGCCTCGGCCAGCAGGGCCTCGGCGGCCCGTACGGAGACCTCCAGCTCGCCGAACCGCTGGATCGTCAGGGGGTCGTCGGCGGCGTGGCCGGCCCCGCTCTCGAACCACGGCCTGCTGCGGGTGCGGACGAACTCG
This sequence comes from Microbispora sp. ZYX-F-249, assembly GCF_039649665.1. Lineage (NCBI taxonomy): Bacteria > Bacillati > Actinomycetota > Actinomycetes > Streptosporangiales > Streptosporangiaceae > Microbispora > Microbispora maris. The sequence continues at coordinate 64,246 of NZ_JBDJAW010000015.1, forward strand.
GCCGCCTCGGTGAGCGCGGCGCGGGCGATGCCCACGTCGATCGCGGCGTGCAGCAGCTGCGCGTGGGCGCCGTGCAGCTGCGGCCCGGTGAAGGTCAGGTGGTGGGGGACGACGCGGCCGGCGGGCACCCGCACGCCCTCCAGCCGGACCGTGCCGCTGGCCGTGGTGCGCTGGCCCATCCCGTCCCAGTCGTCCACGACCGTCAGGCCGGGCGCGCCGGCCGGCACGTACGCGACGACGAGGCGGTCGGCGGGGTCCTTGGCCAGCACGGTGATCCAGTCGGCGAACAGGGCGCCGGTCGAGTAGTGCTTGACGCCGTCGAGGACGAAGCCGCCGTCCTCGGCGGGACGCAGCCGGGTGCGGTAGTCCTGCACGTGCCTGGTGCCCGCCTCCGACTGGGCGTTGCCGAACCGCCTGCCCGCCAGGACCTCGGCGAAGAAGAAGTCCCGCTGCGCCGCCGACCCCTGCTGCCGCAGCACGTTGACGTACACGAAGTGGCTCTGCGGGATCTGGGCGATGTTGGGGTCGGCGGCGGCGAGCAGGCGGACGACCTCGGCCAGCGTGGCGGTCCGCACGTCGGCGCCGCCGTGCTCACGGGGGACGGTGATGCCGAGCAGGCCGCTCAGCGAGAGCTCGGCAAGCTCGGCGACCGGAAGCACGCGGCGGGCGTCCCGTTCGGCGGCGCCGCCGGCGAATTGCCCGGCCAGTTCGGCGGCGACGGCGAGGGCCTCCTCGTCGCCGGTGACGACGTGCGCGGTCCGGGGGGTGTCGACGAGATCGGTCATGGGATCAGGCCCTGGCCGGTTCCACCGGGACGGCGCCCTTCGCCGCGAGTTCCGCCTCCAGCTCGCGGATGATGGGCAGCACGTGGCGGCCGAAATACTCGACCTCCTCGTGGTAGTGCAGGAAACCGAGCAGCAGCAGGCCGACGCCGCGCTTCTTGTACTCGATCGCCCGGTGCGCGATCTGCTCCGGCGTGCCGATGAGGCGGGTGCGGAAGCCGTCGTTGTACTGCACCAGGTCCTCGAAGGAGGAGTCGGCCCACATCCCCCGTCCGTCCTGGGTGGACCTGCCCGCCTGCCGGACCGCGTCGCGGAACCCGTGGACGGCCTCGACATCGGCCTTGGCCACGATCTCGCGCAGCGTCTCGCGCGCCTCGGCCTCGGTGTCCCTGGCGATGAGGAAGCCGTTCAGGCCGAAGCGCACCCGGCGGCCGTGGGCCCGCGCCACCGCGCCGACCTCCTCGATCTGCTCGGTGACGCCGTCGAAGTCCTTGCCGTTGCTGAAGTACCAGTCCGACACCCGGCCGGCCATGGCGCGCGCGGCGGTGGAGTTGCCGCCCTGGAAGATCTCGGGGTGCGGGCGGTCCGGCACGGAGAGGGGTTTGGGCTGCAGGTCGTACCCGTGCAGCCGGTAGAAGTCGCCCTGGAACCTCGCCTTGTCCTCGGTCCAGCTCGCCCGCAGGACGCGGATGAACTCCTCGGCCCGGCGGTAACGCTCGTCGTGCTCCAGCCACGGCTCGCCCAGAGCGGTGAACTCGCCCTTGTACCAGCCGCTCACCACGTTGACGGCGGCCCGGCCGCCCGAAAGGTGGTCGGCGGTGCTGACCAGCTTGGCCAGCACCGCGGGGTGCCACAGGCCGGGGTGCACGGCCGCGATCACCTTCAGCCGCTCGGTGGCGAGCAGCAGCGCGAGGCTGAAGCTCGTCGACTCCTGCTGGAACGCCGCGCCGTAGCTGGCCATGTAGCGCACCTGGGACAGCGCGTACTCGAAGCCGTTGTTCTCCGCGAGCACCGCCAGCTTCCGGTTGTAGTCGTAGCTCCAGTCGGTGCGCTGCTCGATCGTGCTGGTGACGAGCCCGCCGCTGACGTTGGGCACCCAGTAGGCGAACCGCAGCGGCTCTGGACTGACGTTCGCGGACACGACTGACCCCTTCCAGGCATTTCCTACTAAGACAATGGGGATAGTACGGCGGCGGCGTCCGGAGTTCCACACGCGATCGGCGGGGGCGTGATAGGGCCGCCCTGTCACCCGGCCCTGTCATCCGGCGGCGCGGGCCCGCGCGCCGGCGCGGCACTCGCGTGCCCGGTCCAGGAGCAGCCGGTGCAGGTCGCGGGCCACCCGGGGGCCCGAGGCGGAGCGCTGCGACTGGATGACCAGGAGGACCTCCGCCACGCGCTGCGCCAGCGGCCGGTAGATGATGGCGCCGTTGCGCAGGAGAGGGTCGCCGGCCACGCTGAACTCGGGAAGCACGGTGGCGCCGAGCCCCTCGGCCACCATGAGCTTGCCCATCTCGGCGCCGTCGGTCGAATACGAGAACGACGGCGCCCGCCCGCCGAGGAGACGGTGCACCAGGCGGTGCATGACGTAGCCGGCGCGCATCACGATCAGTGGCTCGCGGAGCAGGTCGGCGACCTCGACCGCGGGCAGCGAGGCCAGCGGGCTGTCCGGCCGTACGCACACGACCGGGCGGCCGCGCAGCAGCTCGGTCGTGGCGAGGTCGGGCGGCAGGTCGTCGCCGCTCAGGTAGTTCACCAGGCCCAGGTCGAAGCTGCCCTCCCGGATGCGCCGGTGGATCTCGGCCTGCTGCGCGCCCACGACCTCGACCTGTGTGGCGGGATGGGCCTCGCGGAAGGCCCGCACGGCGGGGATCAGCAGCGGGACGGTCGCCGCGTTGACCGTGCCCAGCCTGACCATGCGGGCCGTGTGGTGCTGCTCGTCGGCCGCGCCGCGCAGGCGGTCCACCGCCTCCAGCACGCCGTTGATGTACGGCAGCAGCTCGCGGCCCTTGTCGCTGATCGTGGCTCCGGAGCGGCGCCGCTCCAGCAGGTCGACGCCGAGCTCGCGCTCCAGGTTGCGCACGGTCTCGCTCAGGGCCGGCTGGGACAGATGCAGATGGTCGGCCGCCCGGCGCAGCGAGCCGAGGCGGGTCACCGCGCGGATGTACTCGAGCTGTTCGATGCGCATCGTCGTCCACCTTGTCCGGGGGTGTGCAAGGGCGACCCTACCGGCCGTTCGGCGATTTACCCACTTAACAAGTAGAGAATGTTGCCTAACCTGGTGGGCGACAGCCGGCGCGACGCGCCGCACACGAGAGGAGACGACACGTGACCATCGCTCACGCCAGCCGGACGGACTGGACGGACGGCCCCGCGCCGAGCACTTCCGGCGAGTGGATCGCGCGCGCCGGCGAGGTGGCGGCCGTGCTCGCGGTCGACGCCGCCGAGCGTGACAGGGCCGCGAAGACCCCGTACGCCGAGATCGGGCTGCTCAAGGACTCCGGCCTGGTCACGCTGCTCGGCCCGGCCGGGCACGGCGGCGCGGGGCAGGACTGGCCCACCGCCTACCGCGTCGTCCGTGAGGTGGCCGCGGCCGACGGCTCGATCGGCCAGCTGCTCGGCTACCACTACCTGTGGAACTGGGCGGCGCGCCTGGTGGGCACCCGCGAGCAGTGGGAGCGGATCGAGGCCGACGCCGCGCGGCACCGGTGGTTCTTCGGCGGGGCCGTCAACCCCCGCGACCGCGACATCGTCGTGCGCGACGAGGGCGACACCCTCGTCTTCGACGGCCGCAAGACCTTCTCCACCGGCAGCAAGGTCTCCGACGTCACCGTCCTGGAGGGCGTGCTGGAGGGCACGGACAAGCACGTCTTCGCCGTCGTCCCCTCCGGCTCCGAGGGGCTGACCTTCCACGACGACTGGGACAACATCGGCCAGCGGCTGACCGAGAGCGGCAGCGTCACGGTCTCCGGCGTGCGCGCGCCGTGGAGCGACGCCCTGGGATACGTGGACAAGGAGTTCCGGCCGCGCGTCTACGGCACCCTCAACGTGCCGACCATCCAGCTCGTGTTCGTCAGCTTCTACCTGGGCATCGCCCGCGGCGCGCTGGAGACCGGGCTGGCGTACACGAGGGAGCACACCCGCCCGTGGCTGCACGGCGGACACGAGCGCGCGGTCGACGAGCCGTACGTCATCGACCTCTACGGGGACCTCACCGCCAAGCTGTGGGCGGCCGAGGCGCTCGCCGACGAGGTCGCCCGGGAGGGCCTGTGGTTCCACCTCAACCCGGACGAGGTCACCCCCCGGCTGCGCGGGGAGCACGAGGTGCGGGTGGCCGCGGTCAAGGCGCACGCCACCGACGTGGCCCTGGAGGTCACCTCTCGTGTCTTCGAGGCGACCGGCGCCCGCTCGACCGCGTCCCGCTACGGGCTCGACCGCTTCTGGCGCAACGTGCGCACCCACACTCTGCACGACCCGGTGGCGTACAAGCGCCGCGAGGTGGGCGTCTACCGGCTCCGGGACGAGATTCCCGAGCCCACCTGGTACTCCTGAGCGCGGGGGAGGCCGGGCTCAGGCGAGCCGGTGACGGCCCGACCTGCCGGGCAGCCGCAGGCCGCCCTCGAGCGGGATCGACTCGCGCGGCTCCTGCTGCCCGGCCCGCGCCCGCCGTGCCGAGACCACGCGGGTGGCCAGCAGCGCGGACAGCAGCAGCGCCGCGGTGAGGGCCGTTCCCGCCGCGTCGTAGGACCGGGAGACGCGCGCCGGCGCCCCCGTGGGGCCGCCGCGCAGCTCGGGCAGCCCGGGCAGCTTCTGCCCGGGCCACAGGAGGGGGATCACGCCGTCTTCGTCGGGGTCCACCGTGGACCGGTGATGCGTCTGCGGCGCGTCCTCCTGCGCCGCGACGAGACGCGGCCGGTACGGCTCGCGCGGAAGGGCGCCCTCGGGAGTCAGGGACGCCTTCGGCCGCGCCGGCTTCTTGCCGGCCGGCCGTGCGTGCCGCGCGCCGTCCGCCTCCTCGCCGCCCTCGCGGTGCCCCTGGGACCCGCAGTCCTCGCCGGCGACCAGGGGCAGGCAGGTGCTCTGGACGGCGCGGGTCAGCCCGTCGGTGAGCTTCTGGACGCTCGGGGCGGGGCTGTGCGTGGCGGGGGACTCGCCCTTGGCGCCCCCCGTCACCGCCTGCGCCGCCGCTCCGGTCGCGGTGCCGGCGGCTCCGCCGGCCGCGCCGACCGCGGTGTCCGCCGCTCCGGTCAGCGTCTGGCCGGCCTTGTCGACCGCCTTGCCGACGTCGTGGACCGCCGTGCCCGCGGCCCCGGTGGTCGTCTCCAGCGTGTCGTCCACGACCTTCGTGACCGGTGCCGTCAACCCGCCGGTGGCCTTGTCCGCGACGTCGGTCACGCCGTCCGTCAGCGTGCCCACGCCGTCGGCGAGGGAGCAGACACCGCCGGTGACGCCCGAGAGCAGTCCGCCGCCTCCCGTGCAGTCGAGCGCCTGTGCCGGGGATGCGGCGAGAGGGAGTCCTCCGGCCAGGGCGATCGCGAGAGCCCCGGCGGAGATCGCGGAGGCCTTGCCTACGATGCCCATGTGTCCCCTTCCGCAGTCTCTGGTCCATCCCCCGACATACCCGTCACTCTTCGCCAGAGCGCGGGGTTATGCAGTAGAAAGTTGCAGTTCGGTATCGATGTGTGATACGTGAGGACGATTCTCGTTCGCCTCGCGACCGGGCGCGGCGCTCACGGGTCGGAGACGTCGTCCAGAGCCTCGCGGATCTCCCACGGCAGCGTCAGCTTCTCGGCCTGCAACACGCCGAGGAGCTGCGCGTGGGTGCGCGCGCCGACGATCGCCGACGACACGCCCGGGCGGTCGCGCACCCAGGCGAGCGCCACCGCGAGCGGCGACACGCCGAGCCCCTCGGCCGCGGTGGTCACCGACTCCACGATGCTGCGGCACCGCTCGTCCAGGTAGGGCCGGACGAACTCGGCGAAGTGCGGGGTGGCGGCGCGGGAGTCGGCGGGGATCCCGGTGCGGTACTTGCCGGTCAGCACGCCGCGTCCGAGCGGCGACCAGGCGAGGACCCCGGCGCCCACGTGCGCGGCGGCCGGCAGCACCTCCTCCTCGGCGTCCCTGGCCAGCAGGGAGTACTCCACCTGCGCCGCGACGATCGGGGCCCGCGAGTCGCCGCACCGCTGCCAGGTGGCGGCGGCCGCGAGCTGCCAGCCGGTGTAGTTGCACACGCCGGCGTAGGCCGTACGGCCCGTGGAGACGGCGAAGTCGACGGCGGCGAGCGTCTCCTCAATCGGCACCCGGGGGTCGAACGCGTGGAGCTGCCACAGGTCGACCTCCTCCAGCCCGAGCCGGGCCAGGGAGGCGTCGAGCGCCTGGATGAGGTGACGGCGGGAGGCGTCCCGCTCCCCTCCGGGGGTGAGCACCGCCTTGGTGGCGATCACCAGCTGCCTGCGCGGCACCACGTCGCGGATGAGCCGGCCGATCAGGCGCTCGGCGTCGCCGCCGCCGTACACGTCCGCGGTGTCGATCAGCGTGCCGCCGGCCTCGGCGAAGGCGGTGAGCTGCGCCGTCGCCTCCTCGGCGGAGGTGTCGCGGGCCCAGGTCATCGTGCCGAGCCCGATCCTGGACACCGACAGACCGCTGCGCCCGACTAGTCGCTGGTCCATGGTGCGGACAGACTAGCCGATAGGCTGTCCGCACCATGGACGTACTACAGGCGATCGTGCTCGGGCTCGTGCAGGGTCTCACCGAGTTCCTGCCCATCTCCAGCTCGGCGCACCTGCTGATCGTGCCCAAGCTGGCGGGATGGGACGATCCCGGCGCCCCGTTCACCGCGGTGATCCAGCTCGGCACCATGCTCGCGGTGCTCATCTACTTCTGGCGGGACATCGTCCGGATCACCTGGACGTGGTTGCGCAGCCTGTGGACGCCGGAGCTGCGCGGCGACCTCGACGCGCGCATGGGGTGGTACATCGGCCTGGGCACGATCCCGATCGGCGTCGCCGGCCTGCTGTTCAAGGACGCGATCGAGGGCCCGGCCCGCAACCTGTGGCTGAACGCGGCCATGCTCATCGTCTTCGGCCTGCTGCTGCTCGCGGCCGACCAGATGGGCCGCAAGAAGAAGGAGGTCGCCGACCTCAACATGCGCGACGGCCTGATCATCGGCGCGTGGCAGATGCTGCCGCTGATCCCGGGCGCCTCCCGCTCGGGCTCCACGATGACCGGCGCGATGTTCCTCGGGTACACGCGCGAGGCCGCCGCCCGCTACTCCTTCCTGCTGTCGATCCCGGCGGTGATCCTGTCGGGGCTGTTCGAGCTGCGGCACGTCGGCGACGGCGGCGGCCCGCCGGTGGCGCCGACCCTGATCGCGACCGTCGTGTCGTTCGTCGTCGGGTACGCCTCGATCGCCTGGCTGCTGCGTTACGTCGCGCGCCACTCGACCATCGTCTTCGTCGTCTACCGCGTCTTCGCGGGGACGTTCCTCCTCACGTTGCTGGCCCTCGGGGTGGTGCAGTCATGACGACCGTATTGTTCGTACGGCACGGCCTCACCGCGATGACCGGCCCGGTGCTGGCCGGCTGGACCCCGGGAGTCCACCTCGACGAGCGCGGCAGGGAGCAGGCGCGTGCGGTGGCCGAACGGCTCGCGCCGCTGGAACTGGACGCCATCGTGTCCAGCCCGCTGGAGCGGTGCCGGGAGACCGCCGCCGCCATCGCGCAGGGCCGCCCCGTCTCGGTGGAGACCGACGACAGGTTCGGCGAGTGCGGCTACGGAGACTGGACCGGCCGGCCGTTGAAGGAACTCGCCGAGGAGCCGCTGTGGCGGGTGGTGCAGGCCCATCCCAGCGCGGCGGTGTTCCCCGGCGGTGAGGCCCTGGCGGAGGTGCAGAACCGCGCCGTGCGGGCCGTACGCGACTGGAACGAGCGGCTCGGGGAGAAGGCCACCTACGTGGTCTGCAGCCACGGGGACGTGATCAAGGCGATCGTGGCCGACGCGCTCGGCCTCCACCTGGACCAGTTCCAGCGCATCACGGCCGACCCCGCCTCCGTCACGGTGATCCGCTACACCCCCCTGCGTCCCTTCCTGCTCAGGGCGAACGACGTGGGCGGGGGAGTGGCCAACCTGGTGCCCCCACCAGGGGTGTCGGAGGACGAAGACGGGGGAGAAACCCTCACCGGAAGCGACGCCGCCGTCGGCGGCGGAGCCGGGACCACATAAGGTCGGGCTATGCCGGTCTTCGACTACGATCCGCCTGACAGGTTCGTGGCCGGTGCCGTGGGGCAACCGGGCGCACGAGCCTTCTTCCTGCAGGCCCGAGGCCAGGGCAGGATCACCACGGTGGCGCTCGAGAAGTTCCAGGTCGCCGTGCTGGCCGACCGCCTCGACGAGCTGCTCGACGAGGTGCTGCGGCGCAGCGGGGGGCGCGCGCCGGTCCCGGCCATGGCCCCCGCGGAACTGGCCGACGAGGGTCCCCTCGACCTGCCGATCGACGAGGACTTCCGGGTGGGGACGATGGCGCTCGCCTGGGATCCCGAGACCGCGCAGGTGATCATCGAGGCGCAGGAGGCGACGGAGGGCGACGAGGAGGACGAGCCGCCGCTGGACGACGACCGGCCCGAGCCCGCCGTCCTCAGGGTGCGGATAAGCGCCGCCGCCGCCCGCGCGTTCAGCCGCCGGGCGCTCGAGGTGGTCGCCGCCGGCCGCCCGCCGTGCCCGCTGTGCGGCCGGCCGCTCGATCCCGAAGGGCACATCTGCGTCCGCCTCAACGGCCACCATCCCGGGGTGTTCTCGGCATGAGAGGCACGGCGTGAACGGCTGGAAGCGCGGCGGCGCGCCGCGCGGGCGGGGAACCGGATGACGGCGGAGGACGAGGCGAGCATCAGCGACGTGGACGGGCCGGGGCTGGACGACGTGGCGGCGATGCGCCTGCTGCGGGAGGGCACCTTAGAAGTGGCCGGGCGACTCGTCGAGGCCACGAACATGACGCTCTACTGCTCCATCAGGGACGGTGAGCACGCGGCGGCGTGCGTGTACAAGCCGGTGCGCGGGGAGCGCCCCCTGTGGGACTTCCCCGACGGCACGCTGGCGGCCCGTGAGGTGGCCGCCTACGAGGTGGCCGCCGCCACCGGATGGCGCATCGTGCCGCCGACCGTCTACCGGGACGGCCCCTTCGGCCCGGGCATGGTGCAGCTGTGGATCGACGCCGATCCCGAGGCCGACCTGATGGCCCTCATGCGCAGCCGCAACCCCGCGCTTCGCCGCATGGCCGTCTTCGACGCGGTGGTGAACAACGCCGACCGCAAGGGCGGCCACCTGCTGCCGCTGCCCGGCGGGCACGTCTACGGGGTCGACCACGGGGTCTGCTTCGCGGTCGAGGACAAGCTGCGCACCGTGCTGTGGCAGTGGCGCGGCAAGACGCTGCCGCGCGAGTCGGTCAACGTGCTGGTGCGGCTGGAGCGCGAGATCGAGCGGGGCCGCCTCGGCCGGCGCCTGCGCGAGCTGCTGACCCAGGCCGAGGTGGAGGCCACGTGGGAGCGGGTCAAGAGGCTGCTGGCCACCGGGGTCCACCCGCACCCCTCCGAGGACTGGCCCGCGATCCCGTGGCCCCCGATTTGATCGCCGCAGACAGGCTTGCGCAAAACGCGTGGATTGTGCACTCTGCAGGGGTCTCTACCGATATTGGAGGGAACACGCATTGTGTACGGTCATCGTGAGCGTCGAGCCGGAGTCCGGCGCGCCGGTGCTCCTCGCGGGAGTGCGTGACGAGATCGTCACGCGGCCGTGGATGTCGCCGGACCGGCACTGGCCCGCGTACCCCGGCCTGGTCGGCGGCCGCGACCTGGAGGCGGGCGGCACCTGGCTGGCCGCCGACCCCGCGGGCCGGCGCGTGGCGGCGCTGCTCAACGGCGAGGGGACGGCGGCCCCGGCGGGCCGGCGTCACTCGCGCGGCGAACTGCCCCTCCTGGCCGCCGCCACGGGGGAGCTCCCGTCGCTCGACCTGTCCTGGTACGACCCCTTCCACCTCGTCCTCGGCGGGCTCGACGGCGTACGGCTGTGGAGCTGGGACGGCGACATCCTGACCGAGGAGAAGCTGCCCGAGGGCGTGCACATGATCGTGAACACGGGCTGGGACCGCGGCGAGAGCGCGCCGCGCACCGCCTGGTTCCGGCCCCGGTTCGCCCGGGCCGCCCGGCCCGGATGGACCACGGGCGGCTCGTCCGAACGGTTCTGGGGGGAATGGCTCGACCCCGCCTCCGGCGCCGGGCTGCCCTGGGACGATCCCCGCGCGCTGGTCATGCGGCGGCGGCTGCCGGACGGCCGGGTCTTCGCCAGCCTGTCGGTCACGCTGGTCGCCCTCGCGGAGCAGGGGCTGCGCTACGACTTCTGCCCGCAGCCGGATGATCCGGACACCTGGCACGAGATCGACACCTCGTGGACCAGACCGGCTGAACCGGTCCGCCGGCCTCGCGGATAGGCTTCACACCATGCGATCGTGGTCTGCTCCGAATGTCCCCAGGTTGCCTGGTCCGGGCCTTCCGCTCCGTCTGTACGACACCGCCGCCCGAGAGGTGCGGGAGACGGCCCCCTCCGGCGAGGCCCGTCTGTACGTCTGCGGCATCACGCCGTACGACGCCACCCACCTCGGGCACGCCAACACCTACCTCGCCTTCGACCTGGTCAACCGGGCGTGGCGGGACGCCGGCCACGACGTGCACTACACCCAGAACGCCACCGACGTGGACGACCCGCTGCTGGAGCGCGCCGAGGCGACCGGGACCGACTGGCGCTCCCTGGGCGAGCGCGAGATCGAGCTGTTCCGCTCCGACATGGAGGCGCTGCGCATCCTGCCGCCCCGCGAGTACGTCGGGGTCACCGAGACCGTCGGAGAGATCGCCGATCTGATCGTCCGGCTGGCCGAGCGGGGCGCCACGTACGAGATCGACGGGGACGTCTACTTCTCCGTCGCCGCCGCGCCCAAGTTCGGCGCGGTCTCGGGCTACTCCGAGGACACCATGCTGGAGCTGTTCGGCGAGCGCGGGGGCGACCCCGGCAGGCAGGGCAAGCGCCACCCGCTCGACTGGCTGCTCTGGCGGGCGGAACGGCCGGGAGAGCCGTCCTGGGAGTCGCCGTTCGGCCCCGGCAGGCCCGGCTGGCACGTCGAGTGCACCGCCATCGCCCTGCGCAACCTGGGCAGCGGCTTCGACGTCGCCGGCGGCGGTTCGGACCTGATCTTCCCCCACCACGAGATGGGCGCCTGCGAGGGCCACGTGGCCACCGGTGAGTGGCCGTTCGCGCGGGCGTACGTCCACGCGGGCATGGTCGGCCTGGACGGCGAGAAGATGTCCAAATCCAAGGGCAACCTCGTGTTCGTCTCCCGGCTGCGGCAGACGACCGACCCCATGGCCGTGCGGCTGGCTCTGCTGGCGCACCACTACCGTACGGACTGGGAGTGGACGCAGGACCAGGTCGTCGCGGCGGAGGAGCGGCTGGCGCGGTGGCGGGCGGCGGTGGCGCGGCCGGCGGGCCCCGCGGGCGGCCCGGTGCTGACGGCGGTGCGCGAGCGCCTCACGGACGACCTCGACGCCCCGGGCGCGCTCGCGGCGATCGACGCCTGGGCGGCGGCGGAGGGCGACGACGCCACCTCGCCGGCGCTGGTACGCGACATCGCCGACGCGCTCCTCGGCGTCGCGCTCTGACCCCTCGCGCTCTGACCCCTCGCCCTCCGGCCCTCGCGCTCACCCTCGCCCTGACGGCACGGGCCGTCCCCGGGCCGTGGCCACGACGGCCGGACCCGGGGACGGCGACCGCGCCGGACACTCCCTACGGCACGGGAACCGGGTCGCGGGCGGCGTCGGGACGGTCGACGAAGAGCCCGCCGGCGAGGTCCCCCGCGCGGAGGGCGGAGCCGGCGAAGTTCGCCTCGACCGCGCTTTTCTCCGCCGCGCTGGGGGTGGCGTTGGTGCAGCTCACCGGGGCGCTGTGACCGGACATCAGGTCGGTGCAGCGGCCGGTGCGCCGGTCGGGCAGACCGAGGATGTGGCCGATCTCATGGGTGGCGATCCGCAGGGGATAGTAGCCCTCGGCGGTCGCCTCCCTGCCCATCCAGATCGTGCCCCGGCCCAGCCTGGTGACGCTGGTGCGGGGCCAGCCGTTGTCGGCGAGCACCACGAAGTCGGCGGGTGTGCCCGCCACGAGCCGGACGCCGGTGACGGAGGCGTTCCAGACCTGTGCGGCCTGGTCCATCACCGCGCGGAATTCGGCGGCCTGGCTCGCGTCGTACCGCAGCACGCGCACCGCCGCGCTCGCCGCCGTGTCGCGGGCCGGCTCGGCCGCCCGGGCCGGCGACACCGTGAGCAACACGGCCGTTCCCGTGAGCAGGGCCGCGACGGTCCGGAGGAACCGTGACATCCACATCGGGGTCTCCTCAGCTGGGGGATGACCACCACGAGACGCGCCGGTGATCGGGGTGTCTCGGGTGGGGCTGCCGCAAACGTACGTTCGGCGGGCCCGGCGGGGGACAGGCCAGTTCTCCCCTACTGCCGCGTTATGGAAGGCGGGACGTTCACCCGAGCGGCACCCGGGGGGCCAGCCAGGGGAACACGACGTACCACAGCGCGGCCACCGCGGCGCCGGTCAGCAGCAGGACGACGGCCAGCCGCAGCGCGGTGCCGCCGGGCAGCCGCCGCCAGAGGAATCTGTACACGCCGGGCCTTCCTCGTTCAGCTGCGGCGTTCCTCGCGGCGGACGAGCACGCCCTGGACGACCAGGCGCTGCGCCGCGGAGAACTCGGGATGACAGGTGGTCATGGTCATCAGCGCGGTCGTGGGCCGCCGCCCCGGATGGCCGGGAACGGGGTCGACGACGCCGACATCCCCGGGATCGACGACCTCCTTGCGTGTGACCTCGTAGGTGTAGCGGGCGTCCCGCGCGTCCACCACGATGTCGTCGCCGCGCCGCAGCTCGTCGAGCCGGTTGAACGGCGCGGCGTAGGTGGTGCGGTGCCCGGAGAGCACGAAGTTGCCCACCTGGCCGGGCAGCGCCGTGCCGGGGTAGTGGCCGGGGCCCTTGCGCAGCTCCGCCGGCCCGACGCCCTCGACGACCGCGTACCGGTATCCGGCGCCCAGGCGGGGGATGCGCAGCAGCGCCAGGGCGTCGCCGAGCCTCACCGCGCCGGGGCCCGCGTGCCCTCGGTCCCTGTCGAACACCTCGCCGAGCCTCTGCTGGAGCACACGCTGCTCCCGCTCGGTCTCCGCGCCGGTGCCCCAGAGCAGGTACGCGTAGAACAGCAGCAGGACCAGCCCCGCCGGCACGCACAGCTCGCCGACGACCCGCACGGCCGTCATCGCGGCCCCGTTGTCTTCCCCGCGCACGCACCGAAGTATCGCCGCCCGCCGCGCCCGGCCGGGGCCATATGAGGGCCATTGGCGAATTCTTTGGCAGGCCGGTCCCGCGAGCGGCAGTGGTGCGGTCGTGGTCAACGAAGCGAAAACCTGAACGATCCTTCGGTAAGCACCGTGCGCCGGAATGAGGCGGCTTCGCGAGGGGCGCATACAACAGTCGAGCAGCGAAATGTCGCTGGCAATCCGGGCAAATGCTCTATCAATTGAGCGACCGTTATCGGGAGTCCAAAGTGGCGCGAAAAAATACTGTACCTGTTCTTCTGGCGGTGACGGTCGCGGGCGGCCTGACACTCGGCACCCATGGGATCGCCAATGCGCAGACCCACGCACCCGAGCCGACGTCCGCCACTCAGCCGGAGCAGTACTCGCCCCCGCTCGACACCCCCGAGGGAGCGCAGAACGGAAACGAGGGCGGCGCGGTCCAGGGTGTGAAGGACTCGGCCACGACGGACCCGAACACGGACGATCCGGCCGGCGGCGCGGCCACGACGCTGGCCGCGGACGCGCAGTCGGACGCGGTCACGGACGCGGTGCCGGTAGTGGCGGACGCGCAGTCGGACGCCGTCACGGACGCGGTGCCGGTCGCCACGGACGCCGACCGCGCCTGCGACGACCAGGTGGCGGCGGACGCGCAGGCCCCGGAGGCCGCCGAGGGCGAGCCGGTCAAGGAGGCGGTGCCGGTCAAGGAGGCGGCACCGGTCAACGAGGCGGCGCCGGAGGCGGAGCCCGTCAAGGAGGCGGCGCCCGTCGCCGCGCCCGCCGCCCAGAACGCGGCGGACGTCAAGACGGTCGCGGCGGCCGCCCCGGTCGTGGCCCCCGCGCAGGAGCCGGCGACCGCCGACGTACTGGCGGCGGCGGGTGAGTACGGCCCGGTGGGGAACGACGGCCTGCGCGCGGACGGCACGTTCGAGGACGGCGCATCGTTCGAGGACGAGTCCCAGGACGCCGAGGACGCCGAGGGCACGGAGGACGCCGCGAACGCGGCGGACGCGGACGACGACACGGTCGAGGACGCGGTCGAGGACGGCGTGCGGCGTCCCGGCCACGACACCGAGCCGGTCGTGGAGACCGAGCCCGCAGTGCAAACCGAGCCAGTGGTGCAGACCGAGCCCGCGACCGTGACGCGGCAGGTCGCGGAGCCGGAGGTGGTGGAGAACACCAACTGCCCGAACGGCAACTGCAACAACAACAACTGGTTCCAGCCGAGGAACTGGTCCTGGAGCAACTGGCCCCAGACCTACACCTACAACGACACCCAGAACAACAACGGCGGTCAGGCCCAGCCCGTCGTGGCGCCCGCCGGCGCGGGGGGCAACGGCGGGGTCCTTCCCGTGCAGAACGCCGTGCAGCAGGCCGCCGCCTCTCCCACGGGGCCCGTCACGCCCGAGGAGATGCCGGCTGAGGCGTCCCTCGAGGAGCCCGGGGAGAGCGCCGAGGGGGAGTACGAGAACGAGCCCGAGGAGTCCGAGCCCGAGGAGTCCGAGCCCGAGGAGTCCGAGTCCGAGTCCGAGAACGAGGACGAGGACGTCTCCTGGGAGGAGCAGGCTCCGCCGATGATGGGCGGCGCCCCCGCAGGCCCCCCCGCCGCCGGCCCCGCCGGCCCCGGCGGCCCGGGCTTGCCGTTCACCGGGGCCCCCGTGGGAGTGGGTGCGGCGGGAGCGGGCCTGCTGGCGTTCGCTCTCGGATGCGCCCTGCTGCCGGGGCGGCGCCGCAGGGCCACGGAGTAGACCGGCGCCGGTGCGGCCCGGCGGGCCGGCCGGAGCATGCGGGGCGGGCCGTTCCTGTGCCGTTGGGAAACCACGGCGACGGCGGCCCGCCCCGGACTTCGGCCCCGAGCGCGCCGCCGCACACGGACGGAAGCCGGGCGCGCGAAGCGTCGTCGCTACGACACGACGGAAACGGGCGGCCCCCCGAGGGGCCGCCCGTTTGCGTTGCCACCGGCGTCGCCGGGTGTCGCTCGCGCCGTCCCCGGAGCGACCCCCGCCCGCGCACGGGCGGGTCGCGGCTGAGCGGTGTCAGGCGCGGTCACGCCTCGTCAGGTCGTGCGGGCCCACCGCCGGACCGTGCTCGTACGGCAGGTCACCGATCAGCGCGGCCCCCTCGTAGGCGCCGTCCGACAGCGCGAGCCGCGGCGGCGGGGGCTCGTCCCGTCCGGATCCGCGACCGCCGAGACGGCGGGCGACGTCGTCCCGCAGCCGCGGCAGGTACGCGTAGAGGCGGTCGCCCGGGCAGGCGGTCCGGTTGAGGTCGCGGTGGCCGACGACGGCCTCGTGCGGGTCGAGGTCGTACACGTCGCACAGCCAGGCGAGCAGCGTGGTGAGCGCGGACAGCTGCCGGGCCGGGGGCAGGACGGAGGTGTAGGTCCCCTCGGTCTCGATGCCCAGCGTGTGGTCGTTGTGGTCGGCCGCCTGCGCGCCCAGCACGTGCCTGCCCGCCTCGACGGCCGGCAGCGAGCGGTTGCGGCCTTCCATCACGTATCCGCCCCGGCTGACGGTGAACTGCTCGCCGATGTCCTCCCAGCCGTTGCGCCGCATGTGGTAGCGCTGGATCGACCGGGACAGCCGGAAAGCGGCATCGAGGTCGGCCGGGCCCGTGTTCGCCGTCGCCGTGTGGTGGACGACGAGCCGGTCGGGCGCCCGGTCGAGCACCTCGGCCTTGCTCCTCGGCGGGTCGGCCTTCCAGTCGGACCGGGTGTACACGCGCGGCCGGCGCGGGCGGCCGCCGGCCCAGACGGGCGTGGCCGTCGCGGCGATCCCGCCCTGCACGGCCAGGATCGCCGCGGGCAGGCGGGCCGACCACAGGAGCCCCGTCGAAAGAAACGAGCGGCGTGAGACCGCTGACATCCGTCCTCCCCGAGTGCACGCGGGCCCTCGGGGGCCCTCGTCCGGCGGGAGGCGGCATCGGTATCCCCTTTCTCCGCCGCGGATATTCCTGCGGGCGGAAAACCGGTCACATGTCAACCGAAATGTCCGCGCTATTTCCCGCGGAGAAACGCCGTAGTCCGGTCATGGAATGGCAGTCCCGCGATCGCGGGAATGTCGCGAAATTTCCCGTACGGGCCCGGATGCGGGCGGCACTGACCTTGCGTGACGACGGCGGGCCGGGCGGGGCCGCCCGGCGTCACGCGGACGAAACGCGGGCCACACGAGAGGCGGGCCCGTGTTAACCCGATGTTGCATCCGTTATGCCTGTGGATTGCGTGTTTCGCGGGTGCGGCACATGTAACGGCCGCACGGTCACGCATGGTCAAAGTGCGTAACGCGCTCTTCCTAGCTTCTGGTACCGGCCCCAGATGCCGAAGACGCGGGAGGAACGATGACGGCGACGCAGGCGGCGACTCCAGGGAAGGGCCGCTGGATAGGTGACTGGCGACCGGACGATTCCGCTTTCTGGGAGAGCTCCGGCAAGAAGGTGGCCCGGCGGAACCTGGTGTTCTCGATCCTGGCCGAGCACCTCGGGTTCACCCTGTGGACCGTGTGGAGCATCGTCTCCGTCAAGCTCGGCGCCTACAAGTTCTCCACCGACCAGCTCTTCTGGATCGTGTCGCTGCCCAACCTGGTGGGCTCCGCGCTGCGCATCCCCTACACCTTCGCGCCCGCCCGGTTCGGCGGCCGCAACTGGACAGTGGTCAGCGCGCTGCTGCTGCTGGTGCCCGCCGGCCTGCTCGCGGTGGCGGTGAACGACCCCGGCACGCCCTACTGGGCCTTCCTGGTGATCGCGGCGACGGCCGGGCTCGGCGGCGGCAACTTCGCCTCCAGCATGGCCAACATCACCTACTTCTACCCGCAGAACAGGCAGGGCGCCGCCCTCGGCCTGAACGCGGCCGGCGGCAACATCGGCGTCAGCTCCGTGCAGTTGCTGATGCCGCTGGTCATCGCGGGGTTCGGGCTGGCCGCCGCCGGGTTGTTCTGGGTGCCGTTCATCCTGGCAGCCGCCGCCGGGGCGTACTTCTGCATGGACAACCTCACCTCGGCCAAGGCGGAGCCGAGGGAGATGGCCAAGGCGGCCGGCCGGGCGCAGACGTGGATCATGTCGGTCCTCTACATCGGCACGTTCGGCTCGTTCATCGGCTACTCCACGGCGTTCCCGCTGCTGATCAAGTCGCAGTTCCCGGAGCAGGCCGCGCTGACCTCGCTCGCGTTCCTCGGCCCGCTGGTCGGCTCGGTCATCCGGCCCGTCGGCGGCTGGCTGTCGGACCGCCTCGGCGGGGCCTCGGTGACGTTCTGGAACTTCGCCGCGATGATCGTCTCGGTCCTGCTCGTGTGGCAGGCCATGACCGCGCACAGCTTCGCGCTGTTCTTCGCCGCCTTCATGCTGCTGATCGGCACCGCGGGCGTCGGCAACGGCTCCACGTACCGGATGATCCCGGCGATCTTCCGGGCGAAGGCCGTCGGCGGCGTCGAGCCCGGCACCCCGGAGTACGAGGCGGCGCTGGCGACCGGCAAGCGCGACGCGTCGGCGGCCATCGGGTTCATCTCCGCGATCGGCGCCTTCGGCGGGTTCTTCATCAACCGCGGATTCGGCAGCTCCATCGCCGCCACCGGCGGCGCGGGGGCCGCGCTGGCGGCCTTCGCCGCCTTCTACGCGATCTGCTTCGGGCTCACCTGGTTCTGCTACATGCGCACCCTCGGCGCGAAGGCCGCGCCGAACCTGGCGGCCGCCCGCGTCTGAACTGCCGATGCGGGCGCCCGGGCGGCGCCCGCTTTTTCCGGACCGATGCCTCACAAGCGGCGACAGCACAAGTGAGCTTCCGAGACGACGGGGTCTCTCACACGCCGCGCTCACCGAAGTTAGCGCGGTTGGCGCCTTGTAGCACAGCGGTAACAGAAGGGACCCAGCGGTGAAACCGCCTGTCAGCACCATCGGATCCATGCCGATCTCACTCCACGCTCCCGGGCCTGTGATCTCACGGGCCGCCGCGGACACGACCGTGGGCCCGGCCACGCACTGCCCGTACTGCGCCCTGCAGTGCGGCATGTACGTCAGAGAAGGGGAGATCACCCCGCGGGAGGACATCCCGGCCAACGCCGGCGGCCTGTGCCAGAAGGGCTGGACGGCCGCCGAACTGCTGACCTCGCCCGAACGGCTCACCACTCCGCTGCTGCACGGCGACCCGGTGAGCTGGGACGAGGCGCTCGACTACGTCGCAACCCGGATCGAGGCCGTCAGGGCCGGGCACGGGCCGGACGCCGTGGCGGTGTTCGGCGGCGGCGGGCTGACCAACGAGAAGGCCTACCAGCTCGGCAAGTTCGCCAGGGTGGCGCTGCGGACCAGCCAGATCGACTACAACGGCAGGTTCTGCATGTCGTCGGCGGCGGCCGCGGTCAACCGGGCCTTCGGCATGGACCGGGGTCTGCCGTTCCCCATCACCGACGTCGCCCGCGCGGACGCCGTCCTGTTCGCCGGGGGCAACGTCGCCGAGACCATGCCCCCCTTCGTGCGGCACCTGACCGCGATGCGGTCCGGGGGCGGCAGGCTCGTCGTCGTCGATCCGCGTCTCACCCAGACCGCCAAGATGGCCGACCTGCACCTGCAGGTCACCCCGGGCACCGACCTCGCGCTGGCACTCGGCCTGCTGCACATCGCGATCGCCGACGGGTACGCCGACCTGGACTACCTGGCCGCCCGCACGACCGGCTTCGAGGCGGTGCGCACCTCCGTCTCCGCCTGGTGGCCCGAGCGGGTGGAGCGCGTCACCGGCGTCCCGGTCGCGCGGATGCGCGAGGCCGTACGGATCCTCGGCGAGGCGGAGCGCGCGATGGTGCTGACCGGCCGGGGCGCCGAGCAGCACGCCAAGGGCACCGACACGGTCACCGCGTTCGTCAACCTGGCGCTCACCCTCGGGCTGCCCGGCCGTGCGGGCTCCGGCTACGGCTGCGTGACCGGCCAGGGCAACGGCCAGGGCGGCAGGGAGCACGGTCAGAAGGCCGACCAGCTCCCCGGCTACCGCAAGATCGACGACCCGGCGGCGCGGGCGCACGTCGCGGCCGTCTGGGGGATCGACCCCACCGACCTGCCCGGCCCCGGCCGGTCGGCGTACGAGCTGCTGGACGCGCTCGGCACGCCACGGGGACCGAAGGCGCTGCTGCTGTTCGGCTCCAACCCCGTCGTCTCGGCGCCGCGCGCCGGGCACGTCGCGCGGCGGCTGGAGGCGCTGGACCTGCTCGTGGTCTGCGACTTCGTGCTGTCGGAGACCGCGGCCATGGCCGACGTCGTGCTGCCCACGACCCAGTGGGCCGAGGAGTCGGGCACGATGACCAACCTGGAGGGCCGGGTCCTGCTGCGCCGCCGGGCCGCCGCGCCCCCGCCCGGCGCGCGCACCGACCTGGAGATCCTGCGGGGCCTCGCCGAGCGGCTCGGCTGCGGCGAGAAGTTCCCCGCCGACCCGCGCACGGTCTTCGACGAGCTGCGCCGGGCCTCCGCCGGGGGCGTCGCCGACTACTCCGGCATCACCTACGAGCGGATCGCGGCCGAGACCGGGGTGTTCTGGCCGTGTCCCGAGACGCCGGGGGAGCCCCATCCCGGCACCCCGCGGCCCTTCCTGGACGGCTTCGCCACCCCGGACGGCCGGGCACGCCTCGTGCCGGTGGACCACCGCCCGCCCGCCGAGGACGTGGACGAGGAGTTCCCCCTCTACCTGACCACCGGGCGCGTGCTCGCCCACTACCAGTCGGGGGCGCAGACGCGCCGGATCCGCCCGCTCACGCAGGCGTCGCCGGAGGTGTTCGTGGAGCTGCACCCGGACCTCGCCGAGCGGCTGGGCGTCGTCCCCGGCGACCGCGTCCGGGTGCGCAGCCGCCGGGGCGCCGCCGAGGGTGTCGCCCGGGTGAACGCCTCGATCCGGCCGGACACGCTGTTCATGCCGTTCCACTGGGAGGGCGTCAACGTGCTCACCAACCCGGCGCTCGACCCCACGTCGCGGATGCCGGAGTTCAAGGTCTGCGCCGCCGCCATCGAGCGCTGCGAAGACGGGGAGCGTGTCGCGTGAGGCTTGTCGTGGTGGGGAACGGGATGGCGGGCTCGCGCCTGGTGAGCGAGGTCCGCGCCCGGGACAAGGCCGTGAAGATCACGGTGTTCGGCGCCGAGGCCTGGCAGCCGTACAACCGGGTCCTGTTGTCGAACGTGGTGGCCGGCACGTCGAGCCCGGACCAGGTCCGGCTGCTCGACCCCCGCTGGTACGGCGAGCACGGCGTGACCGCCCGTCTCGGCGTCGCGGTCACCGCCATCGACCGGGACTGCCAGACGGTGGTCGCCGCCGACGGGACGCGTGAGCCGTACGACGTGCTCGTGCTCGCCACGGGCAGCGAGGCGGTCGTCCCGCCGATCCCCGGAGTGGAGCGGGCCACGGCGTTCCGCACGCTGGACGACTGCGAGCGGATCAGGGAGGCCGCCGAGAGCGCGCGCAGCGCGGTCGTGGTCGGCGGCGGGCTGCTCGGCATCGAGGCGGCGCGCGGGCTGGCCGGGCGGGGCGTCCCGGTGACGCTGCTGCACCTGGCCGGCCACCTGATGGAGCGCCAGCTCGACGAGGAGGCCGGGCTCATCCTCCGCGAGACGCTCGACGCGCTCGGCGTGTCCATCCGCACAGGCGTCACCGTGAGCGCGATCCGCGAGCGGCACGTGGAGCTGGCCGGCGGTGAGCTCGTCGACGCCGGCCTGGTGGTGCTGGCCTGCGGCGTACGCCCGGTCGTCGGGCTCGCCCGCGACGCCGGTCTGGAGGTGGAGCGCGGCGTCGTCGTGGACGACGAGCTGCGCACCGACGACCCGTCGATCTTCGCGATCGGGGAGTGCGCCCAGCACGCGGGCCGCGTCTACGGACTGGTCGCCCCCGGCTGGGAGCAGGCGTCGGTCGTGGCCGACCTCGTCACCGGCGCCGACAAGGGCGCGCGTTACCGCGGCTCGCGGCTGGTCACCCGGCTGAAGGCCAAGAGCGTGGAGCTGGCGGCCATGGGGGAGACCCAGCTGACCGAGGACGAGGCGGAGATCGTCCGCTTCTCCCACCGGCACAAGGGCACCTACCGCAAGCTCGTCATCCGCGACGGCCGGCTGGTCGGCGCGATCCTGCTGGGCGAGACCTCCGCCGTGGGCACGCTGACCCAGCTGTTCGACCGGGGCGGACCCCTGCCCGGCGACCGCACCGGGCTGCTGTTCCCCGACATCGCGGGCGTGGGCGGCGCGGCCGTGGCCGACAGCCCCACCCGGATGCCGGACTCGGCCCGGGTCTGCCAGTGCAACAACGTGACGAAGGGCCAGATCAGGGCGTGCTGGGAGTCCGGCGCGCGGGACGTGGAGGCCGTGGCCGCCGCGACGCGGGCCACCACCGGGTGCGGCGGCTGCCGCGACGCGGTGGAGGGCATCGTCGGCTGGCTGTGTGAGCAGGAGGGCGTAAGCGCATGAGAGTCGTCGTAGTGGGACACGGCCCGGCGGCACACCGCCTGATCGCGACGCTGGCCGACCGGGGCTTCGACGGGACGGTCACCGTGTTCGGGGAGGAGCCCCGCCCGGCGTACGACCGGGTGGCGCTCACCTCCTACCTGAGCGGCAGGAGCGTCGAGGACCTCACCTATCCGGTGCCGGGCGGCGTCACGGTCAGGACCGGCGTCCGCGTCACCGGGATCGACCGCGCGGACCGCGTCGTCACCACCGACGCCGGCGACAGCGAGCCGTACGACGTGCTGGTGCTGGCCACCGGGTCGGCGCCGTTCGTGCCGCCCGTGCCGGGCGGGGACCTGCCGGGCTGCTTCGTGTACCGGACGATCGACGACCTGGACGCCATCAGGGAGGCGTCGCGGGACGCCCGCGCCGGTGTGGTCATCGGCGGCGGGCTGCTCGGCCTGGAGGCGGCCGACGCGCTGCGCGGGCTCGGGCTCGACACGCACATCGTCGAGATGAGCGGGTGGCTGATGCCCCGCCAGGTGGACGAGGGCGGCGGCTCGGTGCTGCGCGGTCACATCGAGGGGCTCGGGCTCACCATCCACACGGGCGCGGGCGTGCGCTCGATCGAGGCGGGCCCGGACGGCCGGGTCGCCTCGCTGGTGAAGCCCGGCGGCGAGGCGATCGACACGCAGGTCGTCGTCTTCTCCGCCGGCATCCGGCCGCGCGACGAGCTCGCCCGCGCCTGCGGCCTGGAGGTCGGCGAGCGCGGCGGCATCGTGGTCGACGCGGGCATGCGCACCTCCGACGAGCACATCTACGCCATCGGCGAGTGCGCTCTCGCGGGCGGCGTGGTCTACGGCCTCGTCGGGCCCTGCAACACCCAGGCGGAGGTGGCCGCCGAGCGCATCATGAGCGGGCCGGCCGCCTTCACCGGGGCCGACATGTCCACCAAGCTCAAGCTGCTCGGCGTGGAGGTGGCGCAGTTCGGCGCCATGTCGGGGGCGCTCGACGTCACCTACATGGACCCCGTGGGCGGCGTCTACAAGCGGCTGTTCATCAGCGACGACGCCAAGACCCTGCTCGGCGGCATCTGCGTCGGCGACGCCGGGCCGTACAACGCGCTGCGGCCGTTCGTCGGCAAGCCGCTGCCCGGCGCGCCGAGCGACCTGCTGTTCGCCGGCGCGGGCAAGGCGTCGGTCGACCTGCCCGACGACGCGCAGGTCTGCTCCTGCAACAACGTGACGAAGGAGAGGATCTGCGCGGCCATCGCCGACAAGGGCCTGACCGACGTGCAGGGCATCAAGGACTGCACCCGGGCCGGCACCACCTGCGGCAGCTGCGTGCCGATGCTCAAACAGATCCTGGTGAAGTCGGGCGTCGACGTCGGCAAGGCGCTGTGCGAGCACTTCCCGCACAGCAGGGCCGAGCTGTTCGACATCGTCAACGTCCGCGGCATCACCACGTTCTCCCAGCTCATCGCCGAGCACGGCACCGGCCGCGGCTGCGACATCTGCAAGCCGGTGGTCGCCTCGATCCTCGCCTCCCTCGGTCGCGGCCACATCCTCGACGGTGAGCAGGCCGCGCTGCAGGACACCAACGACCAGTTCCTGGCCAACATCCAGAAGAACGGCACCTACTCGGTCGTCCCGCGCATCCCGGGCGGCGAGATCACGCCAGACAAGCTCATCGTGATCGGCGAGGTGGCCCGGGAGTTCGGTCTCTACACGAAGATCACCGGAGCGCAGCGCATCGACCTGCTCGGGGCCCGGGTCGAGCAGCTGCCCGCCATCTGGCGCCGGCTCGTGGACGCCGGCTTCGAGTCCGGGCACGCGTACGGCAAGGCCCTGCGGACGGTGAAGTCCTGCGTCGGGTCCACCTGGTGCCGGTACGGCGTGCAGGACTCGGTCGGCCTGGCCATCGCCCTGGAGCTGCGCTACCGGGGGCTGCGCTCGCCGCACAAGCTGAAGTCGGCCGTCTCCGGCTGCGCCCGCGAGTGCGCCGAGGCCCGGTCGAAGGACTTCGGCATCATCGCCACCGAGCAGGGCTGGAACCTCTACGTGGGCGGCAACGGCGGCTTCAAGCCCCGCCACGCCGACCTGCTCGCGTCCGACCTGTCCACCGACGACCTGGTCAGGACCATCGACCGGTTCCTGATGTTCTACATCCGCACCGCCGACCGGCTGCAGCGGACCGCGGCCTGGCTGGAGAACCTGGACGGCGGGCTCGACTACCTCCGCGAGGTGGTCATGGAGGACTCGCTCGGCATCTGCGCGGAACTCGACGCGCAGATGGAGCGGCACGTGTCCACGTACGTCGACGAGTGGCGCGCCACCATCGAGGACCCCGACAAACTGCGCCGCTTCGTCAGCTTCGTCAACGCCCCCGGCGTTCCCGACCCCTCGATCTCCTTCGAGACCGAGCGCGACCAGATCAAGCCGGTGCTGATTCCCCTGGAGGTGACCCGCACATGACCATCCTCGACGAGATGCCGGCCCTTGCCGGCCACTGGACCCCGGTCTGCACCTACACCGACCTGCTGCCCGAGCGGGGCGCGGCGGTCCTCGTCGGCGACCGGCAGGTGGCCGTCTTCCGCGCCTTCGACGGCGCCCTGTACGCCCTGGGCAACCTCGACCCGTTCAGCGGGGCGCAGGTGATGTCCCGGGGGATCGTCGGCACCAGGAACGGCGAGCCGACCGTGGCCTCGCCGATGCACAAGCAGGTGTTCTCACTGGTCACCGGCGTGTGCGTGGACGACCCCGGCGTCGCCGTGCCGACCTATCCCATCCGAGTGACGGACGGAACCGTGGAGGTGAGCGTGGTATGACCATGCTGCTGGAGGAGGTCCCGATGACCCTTGAGACCGCGCCCGACGCGCTGGCCGGGTTCACGATCGGGGTGACGGCGACCCGCCGCAGCGAAGAGCTCGCCGCGCTCCTGGAGCGGCGGGGCGCCCGGGTCGTCCGGGCGCCCGCGATCCGCATCGTGCCGCTCGCGGAGGACGCCGGGCTGCTCGCCGCGACCCGGGCGTGCCTGGAGGCGTCCGTCGACGACGTGGTCATCACCACGGGCGTCGGCTTCCGGGGGTGGATGGCGGCGGCCGAGGGCTGGGGCCTGTCCGCCGACCTCAACGCCCACCTCGGGAACGCGCGGCTGCTCGCCCGGGGCCCGAAGGCGCGGGGGGCCGTGCGGGCCGCCGGCCTGGTGGACTTCTGGACCCCGGCCACCGAGTCGTGCGAGGAGGTCAAGGAGTACCTGCTCGCCCAGGACCTGCGCGGCCGCCGTATCGCGGTGCAGTTGCACGGCGAGCCGCTGGACGGCTTCGTCGCGTCGCTGCGGGAGGCGGGCGCCGAGGTGATCGAGGTGCCGGTCTACCGGTGGCTGCCCTACCGCGACACCTCGCCGCTGCGCCGCCTGATCAGCCAGGTGATCACCGGCTCGGTCGACGCGGTGGCCTTCACCAGCGCTCCCGCGGTGCTCGCGATGCTGGGCGCCGCCCGCGCCGACGGGCTGGAGGACGCGCTGCTGGCCGCGTTCGACACCCGCGTGGTGGCCGCCTGCGTCGGCCCGGTCACGGCCGGGCCGCTGACCCAGCGGGGCGTGCGGGCCGTCCAGCCCGACCGGGCCCGCCTCGGCGCGCTCGCCCGGACCCTCGCCCGCCACCTGCCGGAAAGCGGCGTCACACGGCTCGTCGCGGGCGGGCACGACCTGGAGATCCGCGGCCACGCCGTGGTGGTCGACGGCGAGCTCAAGCCGCTGCCGCCCGCCCCGATGGCCGTGCTCAAGCGGCTCGCCGCCCGCCCCGGGCACGTCGTGAACCGGGCCGACCTGCGGGTCGTGCTGCCCGGCGGCCCCTCACGCGACTCGGCCGAGCACGCGGTCGAGATGGCCATCACCCGCCTGCGCCGGGCGCTCGGCCCCGCGGGCATCGTCGAGACCGTGGTGAAGCGCGGCTACCGCCTGGCCTGCGGCCGGGACGAGCGTTGACGCCGGAGCCGGGGACCCCGACGCTGGTGATGGCGGCGCACGGCGCCCGCAGCGGCCACTGGGAGTCGGTGATGGACTCCCTGGCGGCCCGGGTGCGCCGTGCCAGGCCCGCCGCACGGGTCGAACTCGGATTCCTGGAGATCAGCGCGCCGCTGCTGTCCGACGTGTTGTCGCGGGTGCCGGGACCGGTCGTGGTGGTCCCCATGCTGCTCGCCGGGGGATACCACGCGCACGTCGACCTGCCGGCCGTCGTCGCCCGCACCCGGCCCGGCGCGGTCGTCGCCGGGCAGCTCGGGCCGCACCGGCTGCTGACCTCGGTGCTGGCCCGGCGCCTGGCCGCGGCGGGCCTGCGGCCCTGTGACACCGTGATCCTGGGCGCCGCCGGCTCGTCCGACCCCGCCGCGCTGGACGACGTCCGCGCCGCCGCCCGGCTGCTGTCCGTACGGCTCTCGCGTCCCGTCGCCGCCGCGTTCGCCTCGGCCGGGACGCCCACGATCGCCGAGGCGCTGGAGCGCGCCAGGGCCGGCCTCGCCCCGCGCGTCGCCGTCGCCTCCTACCTGCTCGCGCCCGGCTTCTTCCACGACCGGCTGCTGACGAGCGGCGCGGACCTGGTCGGCGCGCCCCTGGGCGTCGACGACGACCTGGCCGCCCTCGTCTGGGCCCGCTTCGACGAGGCCGTCCTCCGCCGCGCCGCGGCCGTCCCGCCCGCCCACTCGCCGTACGCCTCCGGCGCCCGGGGCTGAACGGACCACGTCCGCGCCCTGCGAGGGGCCGCCGTCCCGGGGGAGCGCACGCAGGGAGATGTGCGCGGAGCCGCGAGCACACCACCATGATCGGCATGTCCACGTCCGCTCCTCCGCGAACCGGCCGGCCCCGGGGCCGTTGAACGCCTGCGACGCCGGGCCGGCCGGACGGCCACCGATCCGTCCGGCGGGGGGAGTGGCCGGGGCGCGGCATGCCCGTGACCACCGGAGTGGACCGCGGCCCGTGCTTCACGAGCGGCGAACCCCGCCGCCGCGCCCTCCGGACGAGGAGGCCATGTGACCTTCGACCACGAACCCCAGGCGAGTGCCCAGGGCGTCATCGCCGCCGCGCGCCCCCAGTCCGGCGGCGCCTGCCTGCCGGACCTGCTCCGGGAGCACGTGCGGGCACAGCCCGGCCGCACGGCGTGCGTCTACGGCGGCGAACGCCTCACCTACCGCGAGCTGGCCCGGCGTAGCAGCGCCCTGGCCGCCCGCCTGCGACGTCTCGGTGTGGCCGCCGACGAACGCGTCGGCCTGTTCGCCGAGCCGTCGACCGAGCTGATGACGGGCGTGTGGGGCATCCTGTGCGCCGGCGGCGCGTACCTGCCGCTGTCCCCGGAGTATCCGGAGGAGCGGCTGCGCTACATCATCGAGGACTCCCGGACCTCGGTGATCCTGACCCAGCGGGCGCTCGCCGCGCGGCTGGCGGAGCTGGCGCCGCGGGGCACGACGATCGTCGTCCTGGACGCGGCCGACGGGCCCGCCGCGTCGCCGGCCGGCGACCCCGGGGACGCGGCCCGCATCAGTCCCGGCGACGCGGCGTACGTCGTCTACACCTCCGGAAGCACCGGCAGGCCGAAGGGCGTGGTGATCGAGCACCGCGCCATCGTCAGCCAGATGCGGTGGCTGCACGCCGTCCACGGGATCGACCGGGACCGGGTCATCCTGCAGAAGACCCCGTTGAGCTTCGACGCGGCGCAGTGGGAGATCCTCGCGCCCGCCTGCGGCAGCACCGTCGTCATGGGGGCTCCGGGTCTCTACCGCGACCCCGAAGCGCTCATCGACACCGTCGTCGCGTGCGGCGTGACCACCCTGCAGTGCGTCCCGACCCTCCTGCAGGCGCTGCTCGACACCGAGCGGCTGGGGGAGTGCACCTCGCTCACCCGGCTCTTCAGCGGCGGGGAGGCCCTTTCCCGGCGCCTCGCGCTGCAGTGCCTGGACGCGCTGCCGCACTGCGAGCTGGTCAACCTCTACGGGCCGACCGAGTGCACCATCAACTCCTCCAGCTTCGCCGTCGACCGGCGGGCCGCCGCGGACGGCCCGCAGACGATCCCGATCGGCACGCCGGCCCACGGCACCTGGTTCCGCCTGCTCGACGGCGACCGCCTGCTGACGACCCCGGGGGAGATCGGCGAGCTGTACATCGGCGGCGTCCAGCTCGCGCGGGGGTACCTGAACCGGCCCGACCTGACCGCGGAGCGGTTCGTCGCCGACCCGTTCGGCGACGGCCGGGAGTCCTCCCGGCTCTACCGCACCGGCGACCTGGCGTACTGGAACGCGGACGGCACCCTCCAGTTCGCGGGCCGGGTCGACAACCAGGTGAAGCTGCGGGGATTCCGGATCGAGCTGGACGAGGTCAGGCTGGGCATCGAGAGCCACGACTGGGTCAGCAACGCCGCGGTCGTCGTCAAGGACGACTCCGCCACCGGGGACCGGCAGCTCGTCGCGTACGTCGAGCTGAACCCCAGGGAAGCGGCCCTGATGGACCAGGGCGAGCACGGCGCCCACCACCTGTCGAAGGACAGCAGGCTCCAGGTGCGGGCGCAGCTGTCGGACGGAGGGTGCCGCGACGAGGCGGAGATCCGCGGCAAGGCGGTGACCCTTCTACCCGGCGCGACGGCGACGGCGGAGCAGCGCCGGCGGGTGTTCGCCCGCAAGACCTACCGCTTCTTCGAGGGCGGCGACGTCACGAAGGACGACATCGTGCGGCTGCTGGAAAGGACGGGCACGGCCACCCGTCCGCGCGCCCTCGACAGCCTGGGCCTCGCCGAGCTCGGGGAGATCCTGCGGTATTTCGGGCAGTTCTCCAGCGACGAGCGGATGCTGCCGAAGTACGGCTACGCCTCGCCCGGGTCCCTCTACGCCACCCAGATGTACCTGGAGATCGGCGGCCTCGACGGCGTGCGGCCCGGATATCACTACTACCACCCCGTCCGGCACCAGCTGATCCTCATCCGGGAGACGCCGGCCGCGGCGACGCCGCGGCTGAGGATCCACTTCGTCGGCAAGCGACGGGCGATCGAGCCGGTCTACAAGAAGAACGTCCGCGAGGTCCTGGAGATCGAGGCCGGCCACATGGTCGGGCTGTTCGAGGAGATCCTCCCGGAACACGGTCTCGACATCAGGGCCGCCGGCTACCTGCCCGAGACGAAGGACCACCTGGAGTGCGCGGACGAGGACGACTACCTCGGCACGTTCGCCGTGGTGCCGTACGCCGGGCCGCGGCCGGAGGACTCGCTCGACGTCTACGTGCAGGCGCACCCCGGCAGGGTGCGGGGGCTGGACGAAGGCCTCTACCGGTACGCGGCCGGCGACCTGCACCGGATCTCCGGCGACGTGATCCTGAAGAAGCACGTCGTGGCCATCAACCAGGAGGTCTACCGGCGGTCCCGCTTCGGCGTCGCACTGGTCGGCAGGCCCGGCCCGGACTGGCTCGGCTACCTCGACCTCGGCCGCAGGCTCCACCGCCTGCAGATGAACGACCTGGGCCTGGGCCTCATGTCGTCCGGTTACAGCTCGAAGACCGGCGACGACCTGCCGTCGGCGCGGCGCATGGAGAGCATCCTGCGCGCCTGCGGCCGGGAGCCCGGCCCGTTCTACTTCGCCGTCGGCGGCCGCGTCAGCGAGGAGCAGCTGCGGAGCACGGGGATGAAGGAGGACACCGTCCACATGAGGGGCCCGACGGAGATCGTCAGGGACGACCTCATCGGGTTCCTGCCGGACTACATGCTGCCCAATCGGGTCGTGATCCTCGACCGGCTGCCGCGCACGGCCAACGGGAAGATCGACACGAGGGCGCTGGAGGCGCTGGACCTGGGCGGTCCCGACCTCACCGGCGAGCCCTTCGTCGCCCCCCGCACCGAGGACGAGGAACGGATCGCCCGCGTGTGGGGGCGGGTGCTGAAACGGGAGAAGGTCTCCGTGCGGGACGACTTCTTCGTCTCCCGGGGAAACTCGCTGACCGCGATGGCGCTCGTGAAGGGAATCAACCGGGAGTTCGGCTGCTCGCTCCCGCTCCAGGTGGTGTTCCGGGCGCCGACCGTGGAGAAACTCGCGATCGAGGTCCGGGCCGGCGGCGCGAGGCCCTCCTCGCGTCTGGTCAGGCTCAATACCACGGGCTCGGGAAATCCCGTCTTCTGCTGGCCCGGTCTGGGTGGTTATCCCATGAACCTCCGGTCACTGGCCGAGGGAATAGGGGTTGACCGGCCGTTCTACGGCCTTCAGGCTTACGGCATAAATAAGGAAGAGGTTCCGTATTCCACGGTACGGGAGATGGCCGAGGAGGATAACCGGGCGCTGCGGCGGGTCCAGCCGGAGGGGCCGTACACGCTGTGGGGATACTCCTTCGGCGCGCGCGTCGCCTTCGAGACGGCGCGCCTGCTCGAAGAGGCGGGCGAGCAGGTCGAGCGCCTGCTGCTCATCGCTCCCGGGTCGCCGCGGGTGCGCGCGGGCGGCGATCGCGGCGGTGGTGACGAGCCCGTCTACACCAACAGGAAGTATCTCGCGATTCTGTTCTCGGTTTTCGCCGGGCGGGTGGACGGGCCATTGCTGGAGGACTGCCTGAAGGAGGTCGGGGACGAGGACGCTTTCGTGTCGTTCGTCGGCACGCATTTCCCGGATATCGACCCCGATCTGGTGCGGAGAATCGTCCGGACCGTGGCCCGGACGTATCAGATGAGAATCCAGATCGGAGGTGGAGCGCAACGGCCGGTCAACGCGCCGGTGACGATAGTGAAAGCCCGGGGGGACGAACCGTCGTTCGCCGAGGACGGGCACGGATTGTTCTCCGGGCCACCCTCCGTGATCGAGCTCGACGCCGACCATTACGGCATTCTCAAGGAGCCGGGCCTGGGGGAGCTGCGGCGAGCCCTGGGCCGCGTGCCCGGCCTGTGATCCCATCGACACCAGCTGTTCGCCCCGGTGAACGCGAGGAGGCGAAGATGCCGCACGTCAATATCAAATACTTTCCGCGCCCCCTGACCGGTGAACAGGAGGCCGCGCTGATCGCCGCGGTGAGCGGCGCCGTACGGGAGGCCTTCGAGTGCGACGAGGGCGTCGTCTCGATCGCGCTCGAACCGGTCGCGCAGGAGGAGTGGGACCGGCTGGTCTACCAGCCCGAGATCGTCGGACGCGGGCATCTGCTCCGTAAGACCCCGAACTACTGATGAACGACGACCAGGCGCCCGCGCCGCGCGGACAGCGGACCCCGGGACTGCTGCGCATCCTGGCCGAGGACCTGCGGACGATCGTCGAGCGGGATCCGTCCGTCCTCGACCGGAAGGAGGCGTTGCTGCACCCGGTGCTTCCGGCGCTGTGGCTGCACCGCGTCGCCCACCGGCTGCACCGGCGCGGCCGGCGGCTGACGGCCCGGTTGCTGATGCTCCTCGCGCGCGCCGTCACCGGGGTGGAGATCCACCCGGGCGCGGTGCTCGGGCGCCGGGTCTTCCTCGACCACGGCGCGGCCGTGGTGATCGGGGAGACCGCGGTCGTGGGCGACGACGTGACCATCTACCACCAGGTGACCCTGGGAGCGGTCGGCTGGTGGCGCGACAACCTGCGTCCGGACGGGGAACGGCGGCACCCGGTGATCGGGGCCCGCGTGGTGCTGGGCGCCGGCGCGACCGTTCTCGGCCCGGTGCGCGTGGGCGACGACGCCGTCATCGGAGCGCGGGCGCTGGTCGTCGGCGACGTGCCCGCCGGCGCGCGCGCCCTCGCCCCCCTGGGTGCCGTTTCCGAGCCTCGCGACAGGGCCGTTCAGGCCCGCCCGGCCCCACCACCTGACGAAAGGAATGGATCGATGAATCCGGACAGCACGGTCCTGATCGTCGGCGCCACCGATGAGACCGTACGCACGGCCAAGGAACTCGGCCTGAGCGTGCTGCTGCTCCAGCACCCCACCAAGGTCAACGCCGAGCAGGAGAGGCTCGCCGACGTCCTGCGCGTCCTGGACTACACCGACTGGGCGGCCGTCGAGCCCGTCGCCAGGCAACTGCGGGAGGAGCCCGGCTTCCGCGTCGCGGTCTCCATCACCGAGCCGGGACTGGAGAACGCGGGACGGATCAACGACCTGTTCGGCCTGGGCGGCACCGGTTACGAGGTCACGCGCCTGTTCCGCGACAAACTGGCCATGCGCCGCCACCTGGCCGGCCTCGACCCGTCCGCGGTGGCCGCCGCGCCCCTCCTGCGGCGCGGCGACCTCGACGCCTTCGCGGCCGCCCACGGCTACCCGTTCATCGTCAAGCCGACCGACGCGACCGCGAGCATCGGCGTCTTCCGGGTCGCCGGGCCCGAGGACGCCGAGCGGGTCTGGGCGACCGTGGAGGGACTGCGCGGCACGCGGACCGACCGGGTCTCGACGATGTACCTCCTGCAGGACTTCTTCATGGAGGAGTACGTGGAGGGGCCGGAGTTCAGCGTCGAGGCGTTCAGCTTCGCCGGCCGCCACGTGGTCGTGGCGATCACCGAGAAGTTCGGCCACCACGACAGCTTCGCCGAGCTCGGCCACGCCGTGCCCGCCCGGCTCGCGGAGCCGGAGCAGGAGCGGATCCGCGCCGCCGTCGCCCGCTTCCTCGACCGGATCGGGCTCAGGGACGGCGTCACGCACACGGAGGTGCGGCTCGGCGCCCGCGACGCGGTCATCATCGAGAGCCACAACCGCGTCGCCGGCGACATGATCCCCCAGCTCGTCCGCGCCGCGTACGGCATCGACATGATCGAGTACGCGCTCGGGTGGCCGTTCGGACTGGTTCCCGAGTTGCCCGACCGGCCCGAGGCGCACGCGGGGGCCTGCGTCCGGTCGCTGGTGAGCGAGCCGGGACGGGTCGAGTCGGTGGAGGGCGTCGCCGAGGCCGCCGCGCTGGAGGGCGTGCTGAACGTGCACGTCACCGCCAAGCCCGGCGACACCGTGCACGCCATGCGCGACAACTGGGACAGGCTCGGCCTGGTGGCCGTGACCGGCCCCGACACGACCGAGGCGATCCGCCGCGGCGAGCGGATCGCGGGGGACGCCATCCGGATCCGGGTGGCCGGCGAGGACGGACGGACCTGGCTCGCGCGCGTGGCCGAGGTCCGATCGCTGACGGAGGCGCCGGCATGAGCGTCGTGATCCTGCACCGCAACCCGCTGGAGCCGTTCCCGTACGACCGCTGGCTGCGCGACTACGAGGGCCCGGTGGTGATCCTCGCCGCCCGCGACAGGTTCGAGCCGTTCGGCGAGCCGATTCCCGAGGGCGACCTCGGCTACACGCACCTGGAGCTCTTCGACCACGACGACGAGGTGCCCGGGCGGATCGCCCGGCTCGCCGCCGAGTACGGCGCCACGCACCTGATCGGGGAGCACGAGGCCGACGTGCTGCGCGTGGCGACCCTGCGCGAGGAGCTCGGCCTGCCCGGTCCCCTGGCCGGCGACGTGCTGCCGTTCCGGGACAAGGCCCTGATGAAGGAGCACGCCGCGCGGGCCGGCGTGGAGGTCGCCCCGCACACCGTGCCGGAGACCGCGGCGGACGTGCTGGCCTTCGCCGACGTCCACGGGTTCCCCCTGGTGTTCAAGAACAGGTCCGGGTTCAACTCCATCGGCCTGCGCATCCTGCGCGACCGGGAGGCGCTGACGGCCTTCCTCACCGAGGCGTACGGCTCGCGGCGGGACGACCTGCTGCTGGAGGCGTACGTGCCCGGCCGCATGTGCCACGTCGACGGGCTGGTGGTGAACGGCGAGGTCGTGCTGGCCTGGCCCTCCCAGTACCAGTACGAGCTCGCCTCGTTCGGCACCGACCCCGGCTCCCGGGTCGACCTGGCGCTCGACCCCGGCGACCCGCTCACCGGCCGCCTGCTGGAGCTGACCGGGCGGACGCTGGCGGCGCTGCGCCGGCCCGGCGGCCGGCTGCGCGACCACGCCTTCCACGCGGAGATCTTCCACACGCCCGACGATCGGCTGGTGCTGTGCGAGATCGCCTGCCGGTCCGGCGGCGGGAAGATCCGCGAGGTCTTCCACACCCTGTTCGGGGTCAACCTCGCCGAATGCTCCATCCGGGCCCAGCTCGGCCTGCCTCTGCCGGACGTGGAGCGGGCCGTACGCCCCGGGCGACGGCCGGAGCCGGCGCGGATGGCCGGCCAGGTGCTGATGATGAAGCGGCCGGGACTGATCCAGGCCCTGCCGGACGCGCCGCGGGAACCCTGGGTGGAGCACTTCTGGCTCTACGCGCGGCCGGGCCAGGTGGTCCCGCCCGCCTCGGGCTCCGCCGACTTCCTGACCGTGGCCATCGCATCCGCCCCCACCCGCGCGGAGTGCGAGCGCAGGCTCCGGTCGCTCGGCGCCCGGCTGGAGGAGCAGGTGCGGATCGAGGCGGTGCCGTCGTGACCCGCCCGTCGACGCGGGCGCGGTACATGGCCGGAATGGTGATCGACGCCACCGGCAGCGGCATGTACCTGCCCCTTTCCCTGCTGTTCTTCCACCACGTCACCGGGCTGCCGATCGAACGGGTCGGCGTGATCATGACCGTGGCGGCGCTGTTCAGCCTGGTGGGCAACCCCGTCGCGGGCATGCTGGTCGACCGGTTCGGCGCGCGCGCCGTCGTCGTCGGCGGCTACCTGGTGCGTGCCGCCGGGTTCGCGACCTACCCGCTGGTGGACTCGCCGCTGACGATGTTCCTGGCGGTGGCGCTGGTGGCCTTCGGCGACGGCTCCTACCCGCCGTCGATCCAGTCGTTCGTCGCCGCGATCGCGCGGGGCGCGGACCGGGACAGGCTCCTCGCCGCGCAGCGCAGCCTGCGCAACGCCGGCCTCGGCGCGGGCGGCCTCATCGCGGGCGCCGCCCTCGGCCTCGGCAGCGACGCCGCCTACCGGGTGATCGTCCTGGTCAGCGCGGCCGCGTTCGTCGGCGCCGCGCTGATCCTCCGCACGATCCCGGTTCCCGGCGGACAGGCGCGTACGGCGGGGCGGGCGGCGCCGGCCCGGCGGGGCGGGGGATACCGGCTCGTCCTGCGCGACCGGACCTTCCTCGCGCTGACCCTGCAGAACGTGCCGACCGCCTTCGGCTACATGGTGCTGTCGGTGGCGCTGCCCGTCTACGTCACCCAGGAACTGGGCGTCCCCGCCTCGCTGGTCGGCGTGCTGTACGCGGTCAACACCGTGGGCATCGCGCTGCTGCAGATACCGGTGACGCGGCGGCTGATCCGGTATCGGCGCACCCGCACCGTCGCGGCGGGCGCCGCCACCTTCGCGGCGTCGTTCGCGGTGTTCGCCCTGCTGGCCGGGGTCACCGTCCAGTCGGTCGCCCTCGCCGGGGTCTTCGCCGCGACGGCGCTGTTCACCCTGGGGGAGATGCTGCACGGCGCGCCGCTGTCCGCGCTCGTGTCGAGCGCGGCCCCCGAGGAGACCCACGGCAGATACATGGCGACCTACCAGTTCTCCTGGGCCATCCCGACCACACTGGCCCCGGCCGTGCTGACCGCGCTGCTGAGCCTGTCGCCGGCCTCCATGTGGCTGCTGCTCGCGGCGGGCGTCGCCTGCTCCGCCCTCACCATGCTCCGCCTGGAGTCCCGGCTGCCCGCCCAGGCCGTCCACCCGCGGATACCCGAGGACCCCGAACAGACGCAACCGGATGACCGTCGCGCCGCGACGGCGACACAGAAGGCTGGTGTGGACTGATGGGAAGATCGAGTTGGCACGTGCTGCGGGGAGAGGACCCCGCGTACGCGCTGCCGGAGGCCGCGGGGCAGTGCGGCTGGGTCAGCCAGTTGCGGCCGCTGATCGCCGAGATGACCGAGCCGGGCGACGTCGTGCTCGACCCGTTCGCCGGCTGGGGCACCACGCTGGTGGCGTGCGCGGTCGAGTCCCGCAAGGGCATCGGCCTGGAGGTCTCGCCCGAGCGCGCGGAGCAGGCCCGCCGGCGTCTGGAGGCGTATCCCGGCCAGACGATGCTGTGCGCCGACGCCCGCAAGCCACCGCTGCCCGAGGAGTCGGTGGACTTCGTCCTGGGAGACCTGCCCTACTTTGGCACCAACCTGGACACCGACTCCACGGTGGACGGTCAGCTCTACGCGCTGCGCGACTACGAGGACTACCTGAGCGCGCTCGACGACGTGTTCGCCGCGGTGACGAGGATCATGCGGCCGGGCGCGCGTGCGGTGCTCGCCGTGCAGAACCGCCGGCTGGGCGGCAGGTTCGTGCCGCTGGCCTGGGACGTCGCCCGGGTGCTCGGCAGGCACCTGACCCTCGGGGACGAGCGGATCCACTGCTACGACCGGCCGGTGAGCGACGACGACCCGATGGTGACCAACCGCTCGCACGAATACCTGCTGGTGGCCGCGAAGGAGCAGGCATGATCCCCCTCGTCCGCAGTGACATAGCGACCAGGATCGACGACCTCATCGGCAACACCCCCCTGCTCCGGCTCGCCCTCGACGGCCTGCCCGCGGGCGCCACCGTGCTCGCCAAACTCGAGGCGGCCAACCCGCTGTCGAGCATCAAGGACCGGGTGGCGCTGCGCATGATCGAGGAGGCCGAGGCGTCCGGCGCGCTGACCCCCGGCGCGACCGTGATCGAGTCCACCTCGGGCAACACCGGCATCGCCCTGGCTGCGCTCGCGGTCAGCAGGGGTTACCCGTGCATCGTGGTGATGCCCGACAACGCCTCGAAGGAGCGCGCGCTGACCCTGCGCATGCTGGGCGCCCGGGTCGAGTTCACCGACCACGTCCTCGGCTTCCAGGGCTGCGTCGACCGGGCGCTGGAACTGCACGCCGCCGTCCCGGGATCCTGGTACGCCCGCCAGCACGAGAACCACGCCAACGTCATGGCCCACTACACGACCACGGGACCGGAGATCTGGGCCGCCACCGGCGGCGAGGTCGACGTGCTGGTCTGCGGGGTCGGGACCGGCGGCACGCTCACCGGAACGGCCCGCTACCTGCGCGAGCGCAACCCCCGACTGCGCGTGGTCGCGGCCGAGCCGGAGGGCTCACCCCTGCTGTCCGGAGGTCCCCCCGGGCCGCACCGCATCCCCGGCCTCAACGGCGGCTTCATCAGCCCCGTCACCGACGTCACCCTCATCGACGACGTGATCACCGTGCCGGACGCCGAGGCGGCCCGCATGACCCGCCTCATCGCGGCCACCACCGGGCTGCTGGTCGGGGTCTCCTCGGGCGCGGCGGCGTACGGCTGCGCGGAACTCGCGCGCCGCCGGGACCTGTCGGGGCAGACCATCGTGACGATCTTCCCCGACACCGGTGAGCGCTACCTCAGCTGGTGGCCGGCCTGACCGCCGCTCCGGCCGCCACGGCGCCCGGAGGTCAGCGGTCGGTGCCGCGGTCGCGGCGGCGCAGGTAGCGCTCGAACTCCGCGGCGATGGCGTCGCCGCTGGCCTCGGGCAGCTCGGCGGCGTCCTTGCGCTCCTCCAGCTCCCGCACGTATTCGGCGACCTCGCTGTCCTGGGCCGCCAGCTCGTCCACGCCGTGCTCCCAGGCCCGGGCCTCCTCGGCCAGGTCGCCGTACGGCATCGGGATGTCGAGCATGTCCTCGATGCGGCGCAGCAAGGCCAGGGTGGCCTTCGGGTTGGGCGGCTGGGCGACGTAGTGCGGGACCGACGCCCACAGGGACACCGTACGCAGCCCCGCGGTGCCCAGGGTGTGCTGCAGCACGCCCACGATGCCCGTCGGGCCCTCGTACTTGGTCATCTCCAGGTTGAGCGCGCGGGCCATGCCGGGGTCGCTCACCGAGCCGGTGATCGGCACGGGCCGGGTGTGCGGCGAGTCGTTGAGCAGCGCGCCGAGCAGGATGGCCAGCTCGATGCCGAGATCGTGGCAGAGCCCGACGATCTCGGCGCAGAACGACCGCCACCGCATGTTCGGCTCGATGCCGCGCAGCAGCACCACGTCGCGCTTGGCGCCCTGCGGGCGGGCCAGCAGCAGCCGGGTCGTCGGCCAGACGATCGAGCGGGTCAGGCCGTCGCCGAGCTCGACCACCGGCCGGGTCACCTGGAAGTCGTAGTAGTCCTCCGGGTCCAGCTCGACCAGCGGGGTGGCCTTCCACTCGGACTCGAGGTGTGCGAGCACGCCGCTGGACGCCTCGCCGGCGTCGTTCCATCCCTCGAACGCGGCGATCAGCACCGGGTCGACGAGCTCGGGGAGCCCTTCGAACTCGATCACGCGCCGCCTCCTCACTGGCCTTGTGCAGTATGGCTCAGTCCAAGACTATTCGGTGAGGGGCCCCGTACGTCACCTCCGCCGGGCACCGGCCCGTCGCGCTGCCCCGACCTGCGGCGCCGCTCCGGCGGCCGGGAATCGGCCGCCCCTTACCCGGCCGGTATTCCCGTTTCGCGCGCACGATCCGTGTTCCGTCCGGCGGGGCCGATAGGCTTGGTCCATGACCAGCAGACCGTCGTTCCGAGAAGTGCTGTCCGAGCGAGTTCTGATCGCCGACGGAGCGATGGGGACGATGCTGCAGTCCTACGACCCCACCCTTGACGACTTCCAGGGCCACGAGGGCTGCAACGACGTGCTCAACGTGAGCCGGCCCGACATCGTGCGGGCCGTGCACGACGCGTACCTGGAGGTGGGCGTCGACTGCGTCGAGACGAACACCTTCAACGCCAACCGGGCGGCCCTGGGCGAGTACGGCATCGAGGACCGCATCTTCGAGCTGTCCGAGGCCGGCGCGCGGCTGGCCAGGGAGCGGGCCGACCACTGGTCGACGCCGGACAGGCCCCGGTTCGTCCTCGGCTCGATGGGTCCCGGCACGAAGCTCCCCACGCTCGGCCACCTGCCGTACGAGACGCTGCGCGACGCCTACCGCGACAACGCCGCAGGCCTGGTCGCGGGCGGGGCGGACGCCCTGATCATCGAGACCTGCCAGGACCTGCTGCAGGTGCGGGCGGCGGTCGTCGGAGCGAAGCGGGCGGTCGAGGCCGCCGGGCGGGACGTGCCGATCATCGCGCAGGTCACCATCGAGACCAACGGCGCGATGCTGCTCGGCTCCGAGATCGGCGCCGCGCTGACCGCGATCGAGCCGCTCGGCGTCGACCTGATCGGCCTCAACTGCGCCACCGGCCCCACCGAGATGAGCGAGCACCTGCGCTACCTGGCCAGGCACGCGCGGATCCCGATCTCCTGCATGCCGAACGCCGGTCTGCCGCAGCTCACGGCCGACGGCGCGTACTACCCGCTGAGCCCGGCGGAGCTGGCGGACGCGCACGAGGCGTTCACCCGCGACTACGGGCTCGCGCTGGTGGGCGGCTGCTGCGGCACCACCCCCGAGCACCTGCGCCAGGTGGTCGAGCGGGTGGGCGGCCGCGCCCGCGCCGAGCGGCGGCCCCGTCCGGAGGCGGGCGCGGCGTCGCTCTACCAGCACGTGCCGTTCCGCCAGGACACCTCCTACCTCGCCATCGGCGAGCGGACCAACGCCAACGGCTCCAAGGCGTTCCGCGAGGCGATGCTGGCCGGGGACTACGAGGAATGCGTGGAGATCGCCCGGGCGCAGGCCCGCGACGGCGCGCACATGCTCGACCTGTGCGTCGACTACGTCGGCCGTGACGGCGTGACCGACATGAAGGAGCTGGCCTTCCGGTTCGCCACCGCCTCGACGCTGCCGATCGTGATCGACTCCACCGAGCCGGCGGTGCTGGAGGCCGGGCTGGAGATGCTCGGCGGCCGGGCCGTGGTCAACTCGGTGAACTACGAGGACGGCGACGGCCCGGACTCGCGCTACCAGAAGATCATGCGCCTGGTGAAGGAGCACGGCGCGGCCGTGGTCGCGCTGACCATCGACGAGGAGGGCCAGGCCCGCACCGCCGAGGCGAAGGTGCGGATCGCCACCCGCCTCGTCGAGGACCTCGTGAACTCCTGGGGCATGCGGGTCGAGGACATCATCGTCGACTGCCTCACGTTCCCCATCGCCACCGGCCAGGAGGAGACCCGGCGCGACGGCCTGGAGACGATCGAGGCGATCCGCGAGCTCAAGCGCCGCTACCCGGGTGTGCAGACCACGCTGGGCGTCTCCAACGTGTCGTTCGGCCTCAACCCGGCCGCCCGCATGGTGCTCAACAGCGTCTTCCTGAACGAGTGCGTCAATGCGGGGCTCGACTCCGCGATCGTGCACGCCTCCAAGATCCTGCCGATGAACCGGATCCCGGACGAGCAGCGGCAGGTCGCGCTCGACCTGGTGTACGACCGCAGGCGCGAGGGCTACGACCCGCTGCAGCGGTTCATGGAGCTGTTCGAGGGCGTGGACGCGGCGTCCATGAAGGCCGGCAAGGCGGCCGAGCTGGCCGGGCTGCCGCTGTGGGAGCGGCTCAAGCGGCGCATCATCGACGGCGAGCGCAAGGGCCTGGAGGCCGACCTCGACGAGGCCCTGGCCCAGCGGCCGGCCCTGGAGATCATCAACGACGTGCTGCTCGACGGCATGAAGGTCGTCGGCGACCTGTTCGGCTCCGGCGAGATGCAGCTGCCCTTCGTGCTGCAGTCGGCCGAGGTGATGAAGACGGCCGTCGCCTACCTCGAACCGCACATGGAGAAGGTCGAGGGCAGCAGCAAGGGCCGCATCGTGCTGGCCACGGTCAAGGGCGACGTCCACGACATCGGCAAGAACCTCGTGGACATCATCCTGTCCAACAACGGCTACGACGTGGTGAACCTCGGCATCAAGCAGCCGGTGTCGGCGATCCTGGAGGCCGCCGAGGAGCACCGCGCCGACGTGGTCGGCATGTCCGGGCTCCTGGTGAAGTCCACGGTGGTCATGAAGGAGAACCTCGAGGAGATGAACTCCCGGGGGATCGCCGACAAGTATCCGGTGCTGCTCGGCGGCGCCGCCTTGACCAGGGCGTACGTCGAGCAGGACCTGGCCGACCTGTACCGGGGCGAGGTCCGCTACGCGCGTGACGCGTTCGAGGGCCTGCGGCTCATGGACGCCTTCATGGCGGTCAAGCGCGGCGAGGACGGCGCGACGCTGCCGCCGCTGCGCGCGCGGCGGGTGAAGACCGGGGCGGTGCTCACGCGGACCGCCGAGGAGGACCTGCCGGCCCGCTCCGACGTCGCGGCGGACAACCCGGTGCCCACCCCGCCGTTCGTCGGCGACCGGGTCGTGAAGGGCGTCCCGCTGGCCGACTACGCCGCCTTCCTGGACGAGCGGGCGACGTTCATGGGCCAGTGGGGCCTCAAGGCCGCCCGGGGCGGCGACGGACCGTCGTACGAGGAGCTGGTCGAGACCGAGGGCAGGCCCCGGCTGCGCATGTGGCTGGAGCGGCTGCAGACGGAGAACCTGCTGGAGGCGGCGGTGGCCTACGGCTACTTCCGCTGCGTCAGCGAGGGCGACAGCCTGATCATCCTGGACGACGACGGGAAGGAGCGGACCCGCTTCACC
Organism: Microbispora sp. ZYX-F-249; assembly: GCF_039649665.1. NCBI lineage: Bacteria > Bacillati > Actinomycetota > Actinomycetes > Streptosporangiales > Streptosporangiaceae > Microbispora > Microbispora maris. The sequence goes on from NZ_JBDJAW010000015.1 coordinate 105,156, forward strand.
TTCCCGCGCCAGCGTCGCGACCGGCACCTGTGCCTGGCGGACTTCTTCCGCTCCCGCGAGTCCGGCGAGACCGACGTCGTCGCCTTCCAGGTCGTCACGATGGGCAACCGGATCAGCGAGGCCACGGCGGAGCTGTTCGCGAAGGACGCCTACCGCGAATACCTGGAGCTGCATGGCCTGTCGGTGCAGCTCACCGAGGCGCTGGCCGAGTACTGGCACGCGCGGGTGCGCTCGGAGCTGGGCATCGGCGGCGACGAGTCGCTGGCCGACATGCTCAAGGTGAACATCGCCGGCTGCCGCTACTCCTTCGGCTACCCGGCCTGCCCCAACCTGGAGGACCAGGTGCAGGTCATGGAGCTGCTCGACCCGTCGCGGATCGGCGTGACGCTGTCGGAGGAGTTCCAGCTGCACCCCGAGCAGGCCACCTCGGCCCTGGTCGTCCACCATCCCGAGGCGAAGTACTTCAACGTCTGACCGGCCGCATCGGCGTCCACGGGCGCCCCTTACCATGTTGGTCCCCCCTGATCGGGGGTCTCACCGGGGGAAGGGGCCACGTGGACGCCGTGCTGTTCGACATGGACGGATTGCTCGTCGACACCGAAGGGGTGTGGTTCGAGGTCGAGACCGAGGTGGTCACCCGCCTCGGCGGAGCCTGGGGCCCGGAGCACCAGGAGCAGCTCGTGGGCGGCTCCTGGGACCGCACGGTCGCGTACATGCTGGAGCTGACGCAGGCCGACGTCGACCCCGCGGTGGTGGGGGAGTGGCTGATCGACGGGATGGAGAGCCGCCTGTCGAGAGGCGTCGAACCCATGCCGGGAGCGCTCGACCTGCTGCGCGGGCTCGGCGACCACGGGGTGCGCACCGCGCTGGTCACCTCGTCGCTGCGGATCATCGCCGACGCCGTGCTGAAGGCCGTGGGCCGGGAGCACTTCGAGATCGTCGTCACGGCCGACGACGTCACGAACACCAAGCCGCACCCGGAGCCGTACCTGACCGCGGCCGGCCTGCTCTCGGTGGACCCAGAGCGGTGCGTCGCGCTGGAGGACTCGCCGAACGGCGTCGCCTCGGCGACCGCGGCGGGCTGCCGGGTGGTCGCCGTGCCGGGCGTCCTGCCGATCGCCCAGGCGCCCGGGCGGGTCGTCATGCCCTCGCTGGTCGACGTGGACGTCGAGTTCCTGCGGGCGCTCGTCCGGTAGCGCGGGCCCCCGCATGATCGCGCCGCGGGTGCCAGGATGGGGGTACACCGTGGACTAAGGGGGCCCCGTCATGACATTCAACGACATCGCCTGGCTGCCGCTGTGCGCCGGCCTCACCGCGGTGGGAATCGGGCTCAGTTACCTGGCCTTCCGGCGCCGGGGGGTGACCGCCGGCCTGCGGGCCACCGCCTGGTCCCTGCTGCCGTTGGCCGCCTATCTCACCGGCGCGCTGCAGACGCTCTGGAACATCGGCGCGGCGGCGGTGGGTTTCGTGACCGGCCTGGTCCTGTCGCCCTCCGTCTGGGCCGGAGTGATCCTGGCCGGGCTGTCGGCGCTGCTGTTCGTCGTCTCCGGCACGCTGCGCGGTCGTGCCCTGTCCCGGTCGCGTACGGCACGGCCGGAGCCGGGCGGCGCCACCGCGGCGCCCGGGCGGGCCGCCACGCCTGACACGGTCACCCCTAAAGCGGCACAAACCGGGAAGACGGCACCGCGTCAGGTCGAACAGACCGCTGCGGATGATTTCTCGGACATCGAGGACATCCTGAAGCGCCGCGGGATCAGCTGATCATCCCACATTGTGGGACCAAGTTACCGGCCAGTGCAATGTCACAGTCCCAAGACATAATCGGAACGCGACTCCGACAAACCCTTCAAGATCAACACGAATGAGTTTCGCGTGAATCACAGTTGAGCCACAGGGCGCCTCTGGGGACTGGTCAGCCCAGCTCAGACCATAGATTCTGCCTCCGGGGGTCGCACACCACGCGGGCCCCCTACGGACAATGTCGTCTGGGATCCAGGGGGCCTGCACCAAATGGCCGTGCGAGGCAAGGTCGTGAGCGGCCACCGCTACTCCGCCGCCGGATCGATCCCGGGCTTCCCCGAGCATGTCACCGCGGGCGCGGTCGGCTCGGGCAGGGCGAAGGAGGATCGATGACCGCGCCGATGGACGTCACCGGTGGGGACGCAAAGGCCACCCCGGAGGCCGTCGTCGACGGGGCGGGCAGGAAGGCGATCCAGGGCCGGTCCCTCGGTCAGATCGCCTGGATGCGTCTCAAGCGCGACAAGGTCGCGCTCGCCGGCGGTCTGATCGTCATCTTCCTGATCCTGGTCGCGGTCTTCGCCCCGGTGATCGCCGGAGCGTTCGGGCAGGACCCCACGCAGTTCAACTCCGATCTGATCGACTCCTCCACCATGGCGCCCAAGACGGGCACGGGCATCAGCGCCGACCACCTGTTCGGCATCGAGCCGGTCAACGGCCGCGACATCTTCAGCCGGGTCGTGTACGGCGCGCGGATCTCGCTGCTCATCGCCTTCCTGGCCACGCTTCTCTCGGTGGTCATCGGCACCCTGCTCGGGGTCACCGCGGGATACTTCGGCGGCCTGGTCGACTCGATCATCAGCAAGGCCATGGACGTCTTCCTGGCCTTCCCGATTCTCGTCTTCGCGATCGCGCTGGCGGGCGTCGTCCCCGACTCGGCGTTCGGCCTGACCGGCGACACGCTGCGCGTCTCGCTGCTGGTGTTCATCATCGGCTTCTTCAACTGGCCGTACATCGGGCGGATCATCCGGGGGCAGACGCTGTCGCTGCGCGAGCGGGAGTTCGTGGACGCGGCGCGCAGCCTCGGGGCGCGGGGGCCGTACATCATCTTCCGCGAGCTGCTGCCGAACCTGGTCGCGCCGATCCTCATCTACTCGACGCTGCTGATCCCCACGAACGTATTGTTCGAGGCGGCGCTGTCGTTCCTCGGGGTCGGCGTGCGCCCGCCCACCCCCACCTGGGGTGGCATGCTCGCCGAGGCGGTGCGGTTCTACACGATCCCGCACTTCATGTTCTTCCCCGGCATGGCGATCTTCATCACGGTCCTGGCGTTCAACCTGTTCGGCGACGGCCTGCGGGACGCTCTCGACCCGAAGGCCCGCTGAGCCCTCCCTTTCCCCGTAAAGTCCCCCGGCTCCTATCACCAAGGGGTTTGCAATGCTAAGAAGAAGACTGGGTATGGCGGCCACCGGCGCCGTGCTCGCCCTCGCCGTGGCCGCCTGCGGCGGCGGTTCGGGCAGCAGCACGCCGTCGTCCTCCGGCGGCGCCGCCGACGGCGGCGCGAACGCCACGGGTGAGTTCAACGCCGCCCTGACGGGGGTGGTCAACCCGTCCGACAAGAAGGGCGGCATCCTCAAGTTCGCCAACGGCGGTGACTGGGACTCCCTCGACCCGGGCGACACCTACTACGGCTACTCCTGGAACTTCATCCGCCTGTACGGCCGGTCGCTGCTGATGTTCAAGTCCGCCGTGGGCAAGGAGGGCAACCAGCTCACCCCCGACCTCGCCGAGGACCTGGGCACGCCCAGCGACGACGCCAAGACCTGGACCTACAAGCTCAAGAAGGGCATCAAGTTCGAGGACGGCACCCCGGTCACGTCCAAGGACGTGAAGTACGCGGTGGAGCGGTCGTTCGACAAGGAGGTGTTCCCCGACGGATACACCTACTTCAACGACTTCCTCGACTGGCCGAAGGGCTACAAGGGCGCGTACAAGTCGAAGGACGTCAACACCGACAGCGCCATCGAGACGCCCGACGACTACACGATCGTCTTCCACCTGAAGCAGCCGCTGAGCAACTTCGACTACTTCGCCCAGCTTCCCGCCACGATCCCGGTCCCCAAGGACAAGGACACCGGCGCGAAGTACAAGGAGCACATCATCTCCACCGGGCCGTACAAGTTCGAGAAGAACGAGATCGGCAAGGGCTTCACGCTGGTCCGCAACGACCAGTGGGACCCGGCGACGGACCCGAACCGCAAGGCGCTGCCGGACGGCTACGAGGTCTCCACCAACGTCAACGCCGACGACATCGACAACCGGATCATCGCCGGCGACCTCGACGTCGACGTCGCGGGCATCGGCATCCAGTCGGCGGCCCTCGGCCGGGTCCTGTCCGACCCCGCCATGAAGGCGAACTCCGACAACCCGACCAGCACTCGCCTCTGGTACACCTCGATCAACGGCAACGTCGCGCCGCTCGACAACATCGACTGCCGCAAGGCCGTCCAGTACGCCACGGACAAGGTCGCCCTCCAGACCGCCTGGGGCGGCGAGTTCTCCGGCGGTCAGATCGCGACCAGCCTGCTGCCGCCGGCGATCCCCGGTCACGAGGACTTCAACCTCTACCCGCCGGGCGCCGACAACAAGGGTGACCTGGCCAAGGCCAAGGAGGCGCTGACCGCCTGCGGCCAGCCGAACGGCTTCGAGACCAACATCTCCTACCGCGCCGAGCGGCCGAAGGAGAAGCAGGCCGCCGAGGCGCTGCAGCAGTCGCTCGGCCGGGTCGGCATCAAGCTCACGCTCAAGCCGTTCCCGCAGGCCGACTACTTCGCCCTGTACGCCGGCAAGCCGGGCTACGCCAAGGAGAACAAGATCGGCCTGGCCATGAACGGCTGGCAGTCCGACTGGCCCGACGGCTTCGGCTTCCTGCAGCAGATCGTCGACAGCCGCGTCATCCGCGAGACCGGCGGCTCCTCCAACATCAGCGTCCGCGACCCCGAGGTCGACAAGCTCGTCGACCAGGCGATGAAGGAGACCGACACCAACGCCCGCAACGCGATCTGGACCCAGATCGACAAGAAGGTCATGGAGGACTCCTTCATCCTGCCGAACGTGTGGACGAAGACCCTGCTCGTGCGCAGCAAGAACGCGACGAACATCTTCGTCAACGACGCGTACGGCATGTACGACTACCTCGGCATGGGCGTCAAGTAAGCGCCCGCCGAGACCAGAAGATCCGATAGACGCGTGAACGCGGCAAGGGGGCCGGTCCCACAGGGCCGGCCCCCGGAGCCGGGGGGACTGTGGTCACATACATCATCCGGCGGCTGATCTGGGCGGTCGCGATGCTCACCATCGTGAGCATCGCCACGTTCGCCATCTTCTTCCTGGTGCCCCGCCTGGCGGGCGCCACCTCGGAGAGCCTCGCCGCGCGCTACGTGGGGCGCACCGCCTCCGCGGAACAGGTGAAGATCGCGGCTGAGAAGCTCGGCTTCAACGATCCGCTGATCGTGCAGTACGGGCGGTTCGCCAAGGGCATCGTCGCCGGAGCCGACTACGACTACGGTCCCGGCGTGGAGCACTGCCCGGCGCCCTGCTTCGGCTACTCCTTCCTCACCCGGCTTCCCGTCTGGCCGGACCTGCTCAACCGGCTGCCCGTGACGATCTCGCTGGCCATCGGGGCCGCGGTCATCTGGGTGATCGCCGGTGTCGCGACCGGCGTGCTGTCCGCGCTGAGACGCGGCAGCTTCTTCGACCGGGCCGCGATGAGCGTCGCCCTGGCCGGCGTGTCACTGCCGATCTTCTTCACCGGCATCGTCTCGCTGGTCGTCTTCAGCTACGGCACACCGTTCCGCATCACCGCGCCGGGCGGGAGTTTCACGCCGTTCGAGGAGAACCCGGCGATGTGGGCCTACAACCTGATCCTGCCGTGGATCACGCTGGCCTTCCTGTACGCCGCCGGCTACGCACGGCTCACCCGGGCGGGCATGCTGGAGACGATGAACGAGGACTACATCCGCACCGCCCGGGCCAAGGGCCTGCACGAGCGGACGGTCGTGGTCAAGCACGGCCTGCGCGGCGCGCTGACCCCGATCATCACGATCTTCGGCCTCGACCTCGGCCTGCTGCTCGGCGGCGCCGTGCTCACCGAGAGCACCTACTCGCTGCCCGGCATGGGCAAGTACGCGATCGACGCGATCCTCGCGCAGGACCTGCCGAAGGTCATGGGCGTCGTGCTCGTCGCCGCGTTCTTCGTGGTCTTCGCGAACCTGATCGTCGACCTCCTGTACGCCGTCGTGGACCCGAGGGTGAGGCTGGGATGAGCTTCCTGGAACTGAAGGACCTGCGGATCCACTTCCCGACCGACGACGGCCTGGTCAAGTCCGTCGACGGGCTGTCGTTCACGCTGGAGCGGGGCAAGACGCTCGGCATCGTCGGCGAGTCCGGCTCCGGGAAGAGCGTGACCAGCCTCGGCATCCTCGGCCTGCACAAGGGCGGGCGCGCCCGCATCTCCGGCGAGATCTGGCTGGACGGCGAGGAACTCGTCGGCGCCAGCCAGGAGCACGTGCGGACGCTGCGCGGCAAGAAGATGGCGATGATCTTCCAGGACCCGCTGTCGGCGATGCACCCGTTCTACACGGTCGGCAACCAGATCATCGAGGCCTACCGCATCCACAACGACGTCAGCAAGAAGGTCGCGCGCAAGCACGCGATCGACATGCTCGGCCGGGTGGGCATCCCGCAGCCGGAGCGGCGCGTGGACAGCTACCCCCACGAGTTCTCCGGCGGCATGCGGCAGCGCGCCATGATCGCGATGGCGCTGAGCTGCGACCCCGAACTGCTGATCGCCGACGAACCGACGACCGCGCTCGACGTGACCGTGCAGGCGCAGATCCTCGACCTGATGCGCGACCTGCAGCGCGACTTCGACGCCGCGCTGATCGTCATCACCCACGACCTCGGCGTCGTCGCCGAGCTGTCCGACGACATCCTCGTGATGTACGGCGGCAAGTGCGTCGAGTACGGGACGTCCGAGGACATCTTCGAGCGGCCGGAGCACCCCTACACCTGGGGCCTGCTCGGCTCGATGCCGCGGCTGGACCGCGAGCCGACGGAACGGCTGCTGCCGATCAAGGGCTCGCCGCCCTCGCTGATCAACGTGCCGTCCGGCTGCGCCTTCCACCCGCGCTGCGCGTTCGAGGAGCGTACGGCCGGGCGGGCCGCGACGGAGGTCCCCGAGCTGCTGGAGACCGAGGGCGGCCACCTGGTGCGCTGCCACCTGACGCGCGAGCGCAGGCGCGCCATCTGGGACAACGAGATCAAGCCGAACCTGGAGGCTTCGTGAACGAGGAGCCCTTGCTGTCCGTACAGGGGCTGGAGAAGCACTTCCCGGTCACGAAGGGCCTGCTCAAGCGGCAGGTCGGCGCGGTCAGGGCCGTCGACGGCATCAGCTTCGACGTGAGGAAGGGCGAGACCCTCGGCCTGGTCGGCGAGTCGGGATGCGGCAAGACCACCACCGGACGCCTCATCACCCGGCTGATCGAGCCCACCGGCGGCAAGATCGTCTTCGAGGGCAACGACATCTCGCACATGTCCCAGGGCCGGTTGCGCCCGCTCCGCAGGGACGTGCAGATCATCTTCCAGGACCCCTACAGCTCGCTCAACCCCCGGCACACGGTCGGCGCCATCGTGGGCGCGCCGTTCCGGATCCAGGGCATCAAGACCGAGCAGGGCACCAAGAAGGCGGTCCAGGAGATCCTCGAGCTGGTCGGCCTGAACCCGGAGCACTACAACCGCTATCCGCACGAGTTCTCGGGCGGCCAGCGCCAGCGCATCGGCATCGCCAGGACGCTCGCGCTCAAGCCCAAGCTGATCATCGCGGACGAGCCGGTCTCCGCGCTCGACGTGTCGATCCAGGCCCAGGTCGTCAACCTGCTGGAGGACCTGCAGAGCGAGCTCGACCTGACGTACGTGGTGATCGCGCACGACCTGTCGGTGGTCCGGCACATCAGCGACCGGGTCGCGGTGATGTACCTCGGCAAGATCGTCGAGATCGCCGACCGCAAGGGCCTGTACGAATCGCCGATGCATCCGTACACCAACGCGCTGCTGTCGGCGGTGCCGATCCCGGACCCGAAGCGGCGCAAGGAGCGGGAGCGCATCCGGCTGCAGGGCGACGTGCCCTCCCCGCTCAACCCGCCGCCCGCCTGCCGGTTCCACACCCGGTGCTGGAAGGCGCAGGACATCTGCCGGCAGGTCGAGCCGCCGCTGCTGACGCTGGCCCCCGGCCACCAGGCGGCCTGCCACTTCCCGGAGAACGCGCCGTCCGGGAGCGCCGCCGCGGCGCAGCAGGAGCCGGCCGCCGCGCCCGCGGACTGAGCCCGGCCACGCCCCCGGCCCGGCGACGCCGGGCCGGGGCGGTCAGGAGAAGGCGCCGGGGACGATCAGGCCGGTCTCGTAGGCGAGCACGACGGCCTGGACCCGGTCGCGCAGCCCCAGCTTGGTCAGCACGTTGCCGACGTGGGTCTTCACGGTCGTCTCGCTGACCACGAGCTGGGCGGCGATCTCGGCGTTCGACATGCCCTTCGCGATCAGGCGCAGCACTTCGAGCTCGCGCTCGGTGAGCCGGTCGAGCCGCGCCGGGGTGGCCTGCTGGTGCGCGGAGGGCAGCCGGGTGGCGAACCTGTCCAGCAACCGCCGGGTGACGCTCGGCGCCACGATCGCGTCGCCCGCCGCCACCACGCGGATCGCCTGGACCAGCTCGTCCGGCGGCACGTCCTTGAGGAGGAACCCGCTCGCGCCCGCGCGCAGCGCCTCCACGATGTACTCGTCCAGGTCGAACGTGGTCAGCACGAGCACCTTCGGCACGTGGGCGCTCGGCGCGGCCTCCCGCACGATGCGGCGGGTCGCCTCGATGCCGTCGGTGCCGGGCATGCGGATGTCCATGAGCACCACGTCGGGCAGCAGGGCCCGGGACTGCTCCATGGCCACCGCGCCGTCGCCCGCCTCGCCCACGACGGTGACGTCCGGCTCCGCCTCCAGGATGAAGCGGAACCCGGTGCGCAGCAGCGGCTGGTCGTCGACCAGCAACACCCGGATCGTCATGATGCGGCCGTCCCGGGGGAGGCGGGCCGCCGGGCGGAGGGGGACACCCTGATCGTCATGCTCTGTCCTCGAGGGGGCTCTGCTTGAGCGGGCTGTGGTCGAGCGGGCTGTGGTTGAGGGGACTGTGGTTGAGGGGACTGTCACCGAGGGGCCTGTTGCCCAAGGGGAAATGGGCGCGGACCTCGAATCCGCCTCCGGTGCGGGGACCGATCCGCAGGACACCACCATAGAGTGCGACGCGCTCGCGGATGCCCACCAGCCCGTGGCCCTTGCCCCCGATCCGCAGCGACTCCTCCGCCGCGCCGCGCCCGTCGTCCTCCACGTTGATGCTCAGCTCGTCCGGCTCGTGCCGTACGGTGACCCAGGCGCGGGCGGAGGGCCCGGCGTGGCGCAGGCTGTTGGTCAGGGCCTCCTGCACGAGCCGGTAGGCGGCGAGGTCGACTCCGGGCGGCAGGCCGCGCCGCTCGCCCTCGATCCACAGCTGGGTCCGCAGGCCCGCCTCGCGCATCTGCTCCACCAGCGCCGGCAGGTCCTGCATGCCCGGCTGCGGCCCGCGCTCGGCCGGGCCGTCGGTGCGCAGCACGCCGACGATGCTGCGCATCTCCGCCATCGCCGTGCGGCCCATCTCCTCGATGGCGGTGAGGGCGTCCCGCGCGACGTCGGGCTTGGTGTCGAGCATCTTGCGGGCGGCGGCGGCCTGGACCGTCATCACGCTGACGTGGTGGGCCACGACGTCGTGCAGCTCCCGCGCGATGCGGGAGCGCTCCTCCGCCCGGGCGGCCCTGGTGTCGGCCTCCCGCGCCCGCTCCAGCCGATCGGCCCGCTGGACCAGCTCCGAGAGGTAGGCGCGGCGCAGCCGCAGCGCCCGGCCGCACACCCAGCACAGCAGCAGGACGGCGATGACCACGACGTGGTCGGTCCAGGACGGGGTGATGATCCCGGTGAGGGCGCTCGCGAGGTAGGAGCAGAAGGAGACGAGGAGGGCCGCCGCGCTCAGCGTCAGCCCCCGGTAGGCGGCGACCGAGTAGAGCAGGACGAGGCCGCCGAACTCGCTCAGCCCGGGATCGTAGTGGAGCGCGTCCAGCACCGCCTGGGGGACGCAGGTGGCCACCAGCAGCACGAAGGGCCGGTCACGGCGCAGAGCCACCGGCAGCGTGCAGGCCGCCGCCAGGATCAGGTTCAGCGCGTCCGCCGGGCGCGGCGGCGCGGACCGCAGCCAGCCGGCATCCCCGGCCGAGACGATCCACCACAGGGACGCGGTCGTCAGCACCACCGCGAGGATCGAGTCGGAGACCAGGGAATGGGCCCGAAGCCAGGACCGCGTACTGCCGGGGGTGGTGCGCACGTACCAAATCTAGGCGGTCACCGCCCGCGTCCACCCTGCCCGGGACGGATATGCGCATCCTCCCCGCGGATGAGTCCGCTCACAGCTCGTCGCTGGCCGACCTTCTGCTGACGCGGGCGGACAGCCCGGGCTCGCGGTCGGGCACGGGCGGCGGGGTGCCGCCGAACTCCGGGCACAGCGCCTGGTGGTCGCACCAGTCGCACAGGCGCGAGCGGCGGGCGCGCCACTCCTTGGTGCGCACGGCGCGCTCGATGGCCGCCCACAGCGCCTCGACCTTGCGCTCGGTCGCCCGCAGGTCCGCCTCGTCCGGGACGTAGCGGACGATCTCGCCGTTCCCCAGGTACATGAGCTGGAGCATCCGGGGGACCTGGCCGCTGCGCCGCCACAGCGCGAGCGCGTAGAACTTCATCTGGAACAGCGCCTTGGCCTCCCACTCGCGCCCCGGCGCCGTTCCCGTCTTGTAGTCCACGACCCGCACCTCGCCGGTCGGGGCCACGTCGAGACGGTCGATGTAGCCGCGCAGCAGCAGCCCGCTCTCGAGCACGACCTCGACGTACATCTCACGCTCGGCGGGCTCCAGCCGCTGGGGATCCTCCAGCGTGAAGTAGCGCTCGACCATGCCGCGCGCCTGCGTCAGCCAGGCGTCCCGCTCACCGTCGTCCTCGAACAGCCCCGCGTAGTCGGGCTCCTCGGAGAGCAGCCGCCGCCACTGGGGCTCGAGCAGATCCTGCGCGGCGGCGACCGTGCGCGCCTCCGCGGGCAGGTCGTAGAGCCGCTCCAGCACCGCGTGAACGAGCGTGCCCCTGACCGCGGCGGCCGAGGGCCGCTCGGGGAGCTGGTCGATCACCCTGAACCGGTAGAGCAGGGGGCAGGTCATGAAGTCACCGGCCCGGGAGGGGGAAAGCGCCCCGATGACGGCGCGCTCTTCGGCGAGGGTCATGCCCGAACTGTAGGACACCGGGCCGACAGAACGCGCCCGCTCGCCCCCGCTCGCCCCGGGTGGCCGATCGCACGGTGCGCGACGGGCGGGCGAGCTCTTAGGCTGATCTCACGCTCCGGCACGTAGCATCGAGGGGCGCGGGAGGGGAAGGCGGCCACATGAGCACACCTGTCAAGGAGTCCAGCGGACTGCGGATGGGACGGCCGTTCGGCATCCCCGTCTACGTCTCGCCCACCTGGCTCATCGTGGCGGCGTTCATCACGATCAGCTTCCAGCCGCAGTTCGCCGACATGCTGCCGGGCTTCAGCGAGACCGCGGCGTACGCCGTCGCGCTGGCCTTCGCCGTCCTGCTGTACGTCTCCGTGCTGCTGCACGAGCTGGCGCACTGCGTCGTGGCCAAGCACTACGGCCTGCCGGTGCGCCGGATCACCCTCTACATGCTCGGCGGCGTCTCGGAGATCGAGCGCGAGCCCGAGACGGCGGGCCGCGAGTTCGCCGTCGCCTTCGCCGGGCCGCTGCTGTCGCTGGGGCTGGCCGGGATCGGGGCGCTGGCGGAGGCGTTCGTCGTGCCGCCGGGCGGCCTGGCGCAGGTGCTCGTCTGGCAGCTGTGGCTGTCCAACCTGATCGTCGGCCTGTTCAACCTGCTGCCGGGGCTGCCGCTCGACGGCGGCCGGATGCTGCGGGCCGCCGTGTGGAAGGTCAGGCGCGACTCGGGCACGGGCACGCTGGTCGCCGCGTGGGTCGGCCGGGGCGTGGCGGTGGCGGTGGTCGTGGTGCCGCTCCTGATGAACCTGATGGCCGGGCAGGAGCCCGGTATCGGCAGCATGCTCTGGACCGTGGTGCTGGCGTCGTTCATCTGGTTCGGCGCGTCCCAGTCGCTGCGGGTGGCCCGCGTGCGGGCCAGGCTGCCACAGCTGCGGGCCCGGGCGCTGGCCCGCCGGGCGATCCCGGTCACCGCCGAGGTGCCGCTGTCGGAGGGCCTGCGCCGGGCCCAGGAGGCCGGGGCCGGGGCCATGGTGGTGGTCGGACACGACGGGCGTCCTGTCGGCATCGTCAACGAGGCCGCGGTCAACGCCACTCCCGAGCACCGCAGGCCGTGGGTGAACGTGGGCGCCCTGTCGCGCGCCCTGGAGCCCTCGCTCGTGCTCGGCGCCGACCTGGAGGGGGAGTCCCTGCTCGACGCCATGCGGGACACCCCGGCGCCGGAGTACCTGCTCGTCGAGAGGGGCGGGGAGATATACGGCGTGCTCGCCACCGCCGACGTCAACCGCATGTTCACCGGTGTGTGAGCGCGGCCCGGGGAACGGCCTCCCCGCCGGAGACTGGGTGCTGATCGAAGCCGGGGCCGGGCGCCGTCCGGTCGCCCGTCGCGCGCTCCCGCAGGCCGGTTCGCCGTTCTTTTTTGCTACTTTCTGGGGTGATCGATCCGGCACATGGCGTGCCGGCGATGGTGCCGGTCATCCGGTGGCGTTTCCGGAGGGAGAACTTCTGTGACGGAACAGGGCGTGGGGGTGGTCCGCCCGCTGCCGGGGGAGGGCGTGGTCGCCCATCTGAACGGTTTGCTGCTCGTGTGCGCCACCGGCGGCGACCAGCCGGTCGAGGACCTGATCGGCGCGCTGAGCGAGACCGCCACGACGGGCGGCGACGGCCGGGCGCTGGCCCGCCGGGTGGCCCAGATCCTGGCGCGCGCCATGGACAGGTCGATCGGCGGGGAGCCGGTGGCCTGCGCGGTCGCCGGACCCGCTGGGGGCGGGGTGGCCGTGCTGGTCAGCGGGGCCGCGTACGCCACCGTGTCGGGGCCCGACGGCGAGGTCCGCCTCGCCGGGCACGACGCGCTGACCTGGACCGACCGTCTCGTCAACGGCCCGGTGTCCCGGGTCGAGCTGCGCCTGCCCGGAGCGGGCCCGTCGAGCCCGTACGCCCGGCTGGACGGCGGTGTGGTGACCGGAGCCGGGCTGGAGTGCGACTTCGCCCGGCAGGGCGATCTCGCCTTCCCGCCGCTGCCCCCGCGGCCGCCGCAGCACCAGGGACAGCAGCCCGGCGTGCAGGCGCCGCCCGTCGCGGCTCCCGAGCCGATCGCCCCGCGCGGACCCGTGGTGCCGTCGTCGGTGCCGTCGTCCGTGCCGCCGCCGCCCGCGTCGCCGTTCCCGTCCGGCCCGCTGCCCGGCGGGGGGCCGTCGGCCGAGGCGCCGCCGGGAGCGTCCCAGCCGCTCGCGCCGCCGCCCGTCCAGCCGCCGTCCCACGTCTCCCAGCCGCTGCCGCCGTTGCCGCCCCCCCTCCCCGATCCCGGGCCCGCGCATCAGTCCGGGCCGCAGCCGCTGCCCCCGCTGCCCGAGCCCGCCGAGGACCGGGGCGGGCCGCACGACCTGGGAGCGTCCCACGATCCGGGCGGGCCGCACGACTTCGGCGGGCCGCATGACTTCGGCGGGCCGGACGGCGCGCCGAGCGGGCCGTTCGAGCCGGCGCCGCACGCGTCCGCCGACGAGGACCAGGGCGAGCCCACCCAGATGGACTCGACGCCCGAGCCGGAGCCGCGGCCGATGGTCTACGGCGTCGACTGCAAGAACGACCACTTCAACGACCCGCGTGCGCCGTACTGCGCGGTCTGCGGCATCCCCATCGACCAGCGGGCGGTGGTGCCGTACAAGGGGCCCCGGCCGCAGCTCGGGGTGCTGCTGCTCGACGACGGCATGGCGCTGCCGCTGGAGGCCGACTACCTGCTGGGCCGCGACCCCGAGCGCGCGCCGGAGGTGCAGTCGGGCGAGGCCAGGCCGGCCAGGGTCACCAGCCCCGACGGCTCGGTGTCGCGCCGTCACCTGCGGGTCTTCCTGGACAGCTGGGACGTCAACCTGCTCGACCTGGGCTCGGTGAACGGCACCCAGATCCAGCCGCCCGGCGACCCCAACTTCTACGACATCCCGCCGAACGAGCCGGTGCCGATCCTGCCCGGCACGACCGTGCGGGTCGGCGTCTCGCGCACGATGCGGTACGAGGCCCACCGCAACGCCTGACCCGTGCGACCCGCCGGGGGCCTGGCCGGCTCCCGGCGGAGGTCAGGCGCGCAGGCGCTCGATCTCGCCCATGATGAGCCGTTCCAGCCGCTCACCGGTGACATGCGACGGATAGAGCAGCCGGTGCACGCTCAGCCCGTCCACCAGCGCGAGCAGCCGCTCCGCGACGTCCTCCAGGTCCTCGTCCGTGCGGATCTCACCGGCCTCGGCGGCGGACCTGAGCAGGCTCGTCACCAGATAGCGGAGCTCGGCGGCCTCCCGCCGCTGGACCTCGAGCAGCGCGGGGCTGGTCAGGCTGCGCCCCCAGAAGCCCACCTCCAGGCCGGTCTCCCCGGCCCGCTCCTCGTCCAGCGGCACGTTGTCGAGCAGCAGCTCCCGCAGCGCCGCCAGGCCGGTGCGGCCCGGCAGCTTCTCCCGCAGCCGGTCGGCGATCCGGCGATGGGACGCCTCCAGGGCCGACAGCAGGATCTCGTCCTTGTCGGCGAAGTAGTGCGTGAGCACCCCGTTGGAGTAGCCGGCCTCCTTGGCGATGGCCCGCGTGGTCGCGGCCTCGATGCCCTCGCGCAGGATGATCCGGCGGGCCGCCGCGACGACCTCGCCCCTGCGCTCCTCGTGATTGACGATCTTCGGCATGGTGCACCACCTCGGTTGACATTTTAGTCGGGCGCCCGTCTATTATCCGCTCATGACGGTAGTGACGGTCGGCGTGCATATCGTCGACGTCCTGGCCCGCCCGGTCGAGTCCATCCCGGCCGGTCAGGACACCCACCTGCTGGAGCAGATCCGCATCACCGCGGCAGGCGCCGCCGCGGGCACGGCCGTGGCCCTGGCGAAGATCGGCGTGCCGGTCGCCTCCATGGGCGCCGTCGGCGACGACGAGCTCGGCGACTTCCTCCTGATGATCATGGCGCGGCACGGCGTCGACGTGGACGGCGTGGTGCGCAGGGCGGGGGAGCAGACGGCGGCCTCGATCCTGCCCATCCGGCCCGACGGCGGCCGGCCCTCGTTCCACGTGCCCGGGGCCAACCTCGGGCTGGCGACCGCCGACCTCGACGCCGATCGTCTGACCGGCGCGAAGGTGGTGCACCTCGGCGGCATGGACGTCACCTGGGGCCTGCACGACCCCGCCTTCCACGCGCTGCTCGACAAGGCCCGCGAGGGCGGCACGACCGTCACGCTGGACCTGCTGTCGAACATGCCCGACCTCATGCCCGGCGTCCGCGCGTTCCTGCCCCACGTCGACTACCTCCTGCCGAACGAGGAGCAGGCGCTCATGCTCAGCGGGGCGCCGACGCCGGAGGAGGCCGCGGCCGCGCTGCTCGCCGAGGGCCCGAAGGGCGTGATCGTCACCCTGGGGGCCGCGGGCAGCCTCGTCGCCACCGCCGGCGGAGTCACCCGCGTGCCCGCCCTGGACGTGCCGGTGGTCGACACCACGGGCTGCGGCGACGCGTACTGCGCCGGCTTCGCCGCCGGACTGCTGCGCGGCGAGGACGTCCTCGGCGCCGCCCGCCTCGGCACGGCCGTCGCCGCACGGGTCGCCGGCGGGCTCGGCTCCGACGCTGGCCTGGACGGCTTCGTCCCCGGCGACCCCGCTCCCGGCGCCTGACCCCGGCTCGACCTCTCCCGATTCCCCGATCTCAGGAGTGCCGCCCATGTCCGTCGACGCATCCCTGCGGGCCCGTGCCGCCAAGGTCATCCCCGGCGGCATGTACGGCCACCTCAACGCGGCCCTGCACGGGGACCGCTACCCCCAGTTCTTCGTCCGCGCCGAAGGCGCCCGTCAGTGGGACGCCGACGGCCGTGAGTACGTCGACCTCATGTGCAGCTGGGGCCCGATGATCGTCGGCCACCGCAACCCGAGGGTGGAGGCCGCCGCCGCGGCCCAGCAGGCGGGCGGCGACTGCCTGAACGGCCCCGGCCCGGTCATGGTGGAGCTCGCCGAGCTCCTGGTGGACCTCATCCCCTCCGCCGACTGGGCCATGTTCTCCAAGAACGGCACCGACGCCACCACCCAGGCCCTGATGGTGGCCAGGGCGGCGACGGGCAGGACCAAGGCGCTGGTCGCCCACGGCGCCTACCACGGCGCCGACCCCTGGTGCACGCCCGGCCTGTCGGGGGTCACCCCCAACCAGCGGGCGGACACGATCGAGTTCACCTACAACGACCTCGCGAGCGCCGAGGCCGCCGCGGCACAGGCGGACGGCGACGTCGCCGCCATCCTGGTCACGCCGTTCAAGCACGACTCGTTCGAGGACCAGGAGCCCGCCGACGCCGAGTTCGCCCGGGGCGTGCGGGCACTGGCCGACCGTCTCGGCGCCGCCCTGGTCATCGACGACGTACGCGCCGGGTGGCGGCTGGACCTGCGCGGCTCGTGGGAGCCGTTCGGCGTGCGCCCCGACCTGACGGCCTGGAGCAAGGCGATGGCCAACGGCTTCCCCATCGCGGCGGTCACCGGGACCGACGCGCTGCGCGGGGCGGCCCAGACGCTGTACTCGACCGGCTCCTTCTGGTTCTCCGCGACGGCCATGGCCGCCGCCAAGGCGACGATCGAGATCCTGCGTGAGATCGACGGCCCCGCGCTCATGCACCGGGCCGGGACCCGGCTGCGCGAGGGGCTCGCCGCCCAGGCGGCCGCACACGGCTTCGTGGTCCGCCAGACCGGCCCGGTGCAGGTGCCGTGGCTGTCCTTCGACGGCGACGACACGCTGGAGAAGGGCATCGCCTGGGCCGGTGCCTGCCTGGAGGAGGGGGTCTACCTCCATCCCTGGCACAACTGGTTCCTTTCGGCCGCGCACACGGACGAGGAGATCGACCGGGCCCTCCAGGGGACCGACGCCGCCTTCGCCAAGCTGAGGGCGGCGTACGGAGCCGACTGAGAGGGCGGCCGGCGCCGGCGTGGCCGGAACGCCCACCAGGGCGTGCCGTGCCGCGGACGGCCCGCGCTCGGGCACCGGGTTCCGGGCGGTGCCCGAGCGCGGCAGGTCCGTTCCGCCCAGAAACCTCAGGGGCGTGTCCTGGCCCACTGGACGTCGTCCAGGCGGGTGTCTCCCGGTCCGGGCAGCAGCCCCTTCACCAAGTGCTCCCTGGTGAATCCCGCCCGTTCGAGCACCCGGTGCGAGGCCGTGTTGCCCGGCGTGGTCCCGGCGACGATCCGGCGCAGGGGCGTGTGCGCGAACGCCCACTCCGCCAGCAGGTTCACCGCCCGCGTCACCATGCCCCTGCCGCGGTACTCCGGACGGAGGCTGTAGCCGAGCATCGCCTGGCCGAGCGGCGGGACGATGCCGGTGAGCTGGACGTCGCCGGCGAACTCGCCGGTGCGGGCGTCCCTGATGGCGATGTCGGCCCGCTGGCCGGTCAGCCACAGGTGCCCGGCGTACCGGCAGACGGCCTCGCTGCCGGCGTACGACGGCTCCACCGGCGGCACGTGCGAGTCCCGCACGTCGGGCACGCACGCCAGCGCGAAGTAGTCGGCGGCGTCGGCGGCGGTCAGCGGCGTGAGCCGGACGACCCCGTCGGTGAGCGAGCCGCCGGGGAACCCCCCTGGAAAGAACGGGAGGAAGGGCGTGATCGGGTCGCCCGGGTCGGAGGCGAGCCGCCCGAACACCGCCAGATCCGTGCGGGCCTCCCCGCGGACCGAGCCGGCCGCGCGCAGCACGCCCTCGTGGGAGAACCCGCACCGTTGGGCGACCTGCTGGCTCGGGATGTTGTCGACCTCGGCGATCAGCCCGATGCGGGGAACACCCCGGGCGAAGGCCCGCTCGGCGAGCGCCCGCACGGCGGCGGTGGCGACGCCGCGGCCCCGCGCCCACGGGGCGAGCCAGTAGCCCACCTCGGTCACGCCGAACCGGTCCGGCGGCTTCAGCCCGGCCGTCCCGAGGACCTCGCCGGTCGCGGCGTCGGCGACGAGGAAGTCGGCTCCGCCGTTCTCCCAGGCGGCCGGGACGGCCTTGGTGATCCAGGCCAGTGCGTCGTCACGGGTGTACGGCGACGGGACGAAGGGGATGAAGCGCGCGATGTCGGGGTCGGAGCAGGCACGGGCGATCTGGTCGGCGTCCCCCTCGACCGGCAGGCGCAGAACGGCCGGTCCAGCGAGGATCGCCTCTTGGGGCAACATGTCCCATTGTTAGCAGCAGCGACGCCGCGGCGGCCAGTGTTTTCCCGCCCGGCGCCCCCTCCCGGCGGGCCGAAGGCCGGTGTGATGGGCACTAGCCTTTGCGCATGGGTTTTCGCAGGCACGGCCCGTTCCAGGCCGGAGATCAGGTCCAGCTCACCGACCCCAAGAACAAGCGGCACACGGTGACGCTGAAAGAGGGCGGCGTCTTCCACACGCACAAGGGGTCGATCCCGCACGACGACCTGATCGGGCAGCCCGAGGGGTCCGTGGTGCGGTCCTCGGGCGGCACGGCGTACCTGGCGTTCCGGCACCTGCTCGCCGACTACGCGGTCTCGATGCCGCGCGGCGCCGCGGTGGTCTACCCGAAGGACGCGGCCCAGATCGTCGCCATGGCCGACATCTTCCCCGGCGCCCGGGTGGTGGAGGCCGGCGTGGGGTCCGGCGCGCTCACCTGCTTCCTGCTGCGCGCGGTCGGCACGGAGGGGAAGGTGACCTCCTACGAGCGGCGCGCGGACTTCGCCGAGGTCGCCACGAAGAACGTGGAGAAGTTCTTCGGCGGCCCCGTGGGGCAGTGGCGCCTCGTGGTCGGAGACTTCGTCGACGCGCTCGACGAGGCTGACGTGGATCGCGTCATCCTGGACATGCTCGCTCCTTGGGAGTGCGTTGACGCGGCGGCGAAGTCCCTTACTCCCGGGGGAGTTATTTGCTGCTATGTTGCGACAACGACCCAATTGTCCAGAACGGTGGAAACCCTGCGGGAGCACGGGAGTTTCACCGAGCCTCACGCGTGGGAGACCCTGGTTCGCGACTGGCATGTCGAGGGCCTCGCGGTACGGCCCGATCACCGGATGGTCGGCCACACGGGGTTCCTCGTCACGGCCCGGCGCATGGCGGACGGCGTCACGCCCCCGCCGCGGCGCAGGCGCCCCGCCAAGGGGGCGTACGGAGAGGGGATCGAACAAGGGTGACGATTCGGCCACAACCCGGCAAAGCCACGTGACACGGGAACATTTGGGTGTGTTCCTAATGGTGACCCGAACAATCGGTCCATAAGGTATCAAACGCCGAACACCCAACGTAACTACACGAACACTGCCCGGCCAGGTTACGTACAGCGCCAAGATAGGTAGGGTCTTGAGTAGTCGTTCTCGACGGGGAAGGAGGTGACGGGGCGTGGCAGCTCGCGACGACGCTGAGGCTCGGGCCGCGCAGCGCGAACGGGAGGTCGCCGATCTCACAACACAGGTCTCCTTCCTGCAGGAGGAGATAACCGCGTTGCGCCGGAAGCTGGCCGAGTCTCCCCGGCAGGCCAGGGTCATCGAGGAGCGTCTCCACGAGGCGCAGGCACAGGTGGCCGCCCTCACAGGCCAGAACGAGCGTCTGGTCGCCACCCTCAAGGAGGCCAGAGACCAGATCGTCGCCCTCAAGGAGGAGGTCGACCGGCTGGCGCAGCCGCCGTCCGGATTCGGTGTCTTCCTCGAGGCGAGGGAAGACGGCACGATCGAGGTGTTCACCGGCGGGCGCAAGCTCCGGGTCAACGTCAGTCCGGCCGTGGACGTCGACTCGCTCAAGCGTGGCCAGGAGGTCATGCTCAACGAGGCGCTCAACGTCGTCGAGGCCCTCGGCTACGAGGACGTCGGCGAGATCGTGATGCTCAAGGAGTTGCTGGAGGAGGGCGAGCGCGCCCTCGTCATCTCGCACGCGGACGAGGAGCGGGTCGTCAAGCTCGCCCACTCGCTGCTGGACCAGCCGCTGCGGGCCGGCGACTCCCTCCTGCTCGAACCCCGCTCCAACTACGTCTACGAACGCATCCCCAAGTCCGAGGTCGAGGAGCTCGTCCTCGAAGAGGTCCCCGACATCTCCTACGAGGAGATCGGCGGCCTCAGCAGGCAGATCGAGCAGATCAGGGACGCCATCGAGCTGCCCTACCTGCACGCCGACCTGTTCCGCGAGCACAAGCTGCGCCCGCCGAAGGGCGTGCTGCTGTACGGCCCGCCCGGCTGCGGCAAGACGCTGATCGCGAAGGCCGTCGCCAACTCCCTGGCCAAGCAGGTCGCGGAGAAGACCGGCCAGTCCGGCAAGAGCTTCTTCCTCAACATCAAGGGTCCCGAGCTTCTCAACAAGTACGTCGGCGAGACCGAGCGGCACATCCGCCTGGTCTTCCAGCGGGCCCGTGAGAAGGCCTCCGAGGGCACCCCGGTGATCGTCTTCTTCGACGAGATGGACTCGATCTTCCGGACCCGCGGCTCGGGCGTCTCCTCCGACGTCGAGAACACCATCGTCCCCCAGCTCCTGTCGGAGATCGACGGTGTCGAGGGCCTGGAGAACGTCATCGTCATCGGCGCCTCCAACCGCGAGGACATGATCGACCCGGCGATCCTGCGGCCCGGCCGCCTGGACGTCAAGATCAAGATCGAGCGGCCGGACGCCGAGGCGGCCAAGGACATCTTCTCGAAGTACATCGTCAACGACCTGCCGCTGCACCCGGACGACCTCACCGAGCACGGTGACAGCCGCGAGGGCACGATCGCCGCGATGATCCAGCGGGTGGTCGAGCGGATGTACGCCGAGAGCGAGGAGAACCGCTTCCTCGAGGTCACCTACGCCAACGGCGACAAGGAAGTCCTGTACTTCAAGGACTTCAACTCCGGCGCCATGATCCAGAACATCGTGGACCGCGGCAAGAAGATGGCCATCAAGGAGTTCCTCGACACCGGGCAGAAGGGCCTGCGGATCTCGCACCTGCTGGCTGCCTGCGTGGACGAGTTCTCCGAGAACGAGGACCTGCCCAACACCACCAACCCCGACGACTGGGCCCGCATCTCCGGCAAGAAGGGCGAGCGGATCGTCTACATCCGCACGCTCGTCCAGGGCAAGCAGGGCACCGAGGCCGGACGGTCGATCGACACGGTCGCCAACACCGGTCAGTACCTGTAGCACCCCGGCACCCGGCCGGGCCGGTGCCATCCGAGGAGCGGCGCGATCCGATCGCGCCGCTCCTCCGGCTTTCCGGAAAGGCCGGTCGTCTCCGGTGACGATCGTGACCCGAGGGAACCGAAGCCGGGAGTGATCACGTCAAAGATGGCATGATCTTCCTTGGCTCGCGCGGGTGACTTCCGTGAGACAGTCCGTCAGGCAGCCCGTGCGGAGCGGCGCTCCGGTCCCGGCCGCGGTCCCGGCGCCGCGAGCGGCCGCACCGGCCGGGAGCCGCCGCCTGGTCGAGCTCGACGTCCTGCGCTTCGTGGCCGCCTTCGCCGTCATGGCCTTCCACTTCATGGCGGCCAGCAGGTCGCTGTGGGACGAGTTCCCCACCAAGCTGTTCGAGCCGGTCGCCCGGCTGACCACGCTGGGCATCCTCGGCGTGGAGCTGTTCTTCCTCATCAGCGGGTTCGTCATCCTGATGAGCGTCTGGGGGCACACGGTCGGCGAGTTCGCCGTCTCCCGGGTGTCCCGGCTGTACCCGGCGTACTGGTTCGCCGTGCTCGTGATCTTCATCATGTACCGCTTCAGCGGGGTCGCCGGTTTCGACCCCAAGCTCAGCGACGGCGAGTACCTGCTCAACCTGACCATGTTCCAGGGCGCGTTCGGCGTGGGCCACGCCGGCGGCGTCTTCTGGTCGCTGTGGGTGGAACTGCGGTTCTACGTCCTCGTGGCGCTGTTCTCCCTCGTCGGGATCACGCTGCGGCGCTGCCTGGTGTTCCTGGCGGCCTGGACCGGCCTGGCGCTGCTGGCCGAGTTCACCCAGAACGAGACGCTCGTCTTCGTCTTCATGCCGCGGCAGGCGCCGTACTTCATCGCGGGCATGGCCTTCTTCCTGATCCACCGCTTCGGGGTGCGCTCGGGGGCCCTGGTCCCGTGGCTGATGGTCGCCGCCGGCTACGGGATGTCCCTGCACGCCGCCATGGAGCGCGTGGGGGAGCGGGTGCGCCTGATCGGCATCGCCCGGTACCCGGCGCCCCCCGAGGCCGTCGTCGTCGCGATCACGCTCGTCTACCTCCTGATGGCCGCGGTCGCCCTCGGCTGGCTGCGGTGGGTGCGCTGGCGCCGCCTGGTCGCCCTGGGGGCTCTGACGTATCCGCTCTATCTTCTGCACCAGACGGTCTCGGCCGTCCTGATCCCCGCGTACCGGGACGTGGTGGATCCGTGGCTGCTCACCGGGATCACGATGGCGGTCTCGATCGGGCTCGCGTACCTGATCTACCGGCTGGTCGACAAGCCCGGTCAGCGATGGCTCCGGGCCAGGCTGGGGGCCCTGCTCGGCCGCTCCCGGAGGCCCCGCCGGGGCGGCGGCGGCCGTGCCTCCGGGACCGCGGCGACCATTCCGGTGCAAAGTCCCGAGGCATCTGTGCCGTAACTGTTCGGTAGCAGGGCATAGAGAAAGGGCTAGGCTCGGATATGACTACGACGGCCTGAAGCAGGCGGGGTGCGAATGACGGTTCGGCGGGTGATGGGCATCGAGACCGAGTACGGCATCGCCGTGCCCGGTCAACCGGGAGCGAACGCGATGGTGACCTCCTCACAGGTCGTCAACGCGTACCTGGCGGCGTCGGCCGCCCGGGCTCGCCGGGCCCGGTGGGACTTCGAGGAGGAGAACCCGCTCCGCGACGCCCGGGGGTTCGACCTGGCCCGTGAGGTGGCCGACCAGAGCCAGCTCACCGACGAGGACCTCGGGCTCGCCAACGTGATCCTCACCAACGGCGCGCGCCTGTACGTGGACCACGCCCACCCGGAGTACTCGACGCCCGAGTGCACCAACCCCCGGGCCGCGGTGATCTGGGACAAGGCGGGCGAGCGGGTGATGTACGACGCCGCCGTACGGGCGTCCTCCATGCCCGGCAACGCCCCCATCCAGCTGTACAAGAACAACACCGACGCCAAGGGCGCGTCGTACGGCTGCCACGAGAACTACCTCATGCGCCGGGCGACGCCGTTCGCCGACATCGTCAGGCACCTGACGCCGTTCTTCGTGTCGCGGCAGGTGGTGTGCGGCGCGGGCAAGGTCGGCATCGGCCAGGACTCGCGCACCGAGGGCTTCCAGATCAGCCAGCGGGCCGACTTCTTCGAGGTCGAGGTCGGGCTGGAGACCACGCTCAAGCGGCCCATCATCAACACCCGCGACGAGCCGCACGCCGACCCGGAGAAGTACCGGCGGCTGCACGTGATCATCGGCGACGCCAACATGTCGGAAATTTCGACATATTTGAAGCTCGGCACGACGGCTCTGGTGCTGGCGATGATCGAGGAGGGGTTCCTCACCATCGACCTGACCCCCGAGTCGCCGGTCGCGGCGCTGCGCGCGGTGTCCCACGACCCGACCTGCAAGTACGAGATCGCGCTGCGCAACGGGCGGAAGATGACCGCCGTGCAGCTGCAGATGGAATACCTGGAGCAGGCCCGCAAGTACGTCGAGGACCGCTTCGGCTCGGGCGTGGACGAGCTCACCAAGGACGTGCTCAACCGCTGGGAGTCGGTGCTCACCCGGCTCGCCGAGGACCCGATGCAGCTGTCCCGGGAGCTCGACTGGGTCGCCAAGCTGGAGATCCTGGAGGGCTACCGCACGCGCGACAACCTGCCCTGGAACCACCCCCGGCTGCAGCTGGTCGACCTGCAGTACTCCGACATCCGCCCCGACCGCGGCCTGTACAACCGGCTCGTCGCCAGGGGCCGGATGCAGCGCCTGGTGACCGACGAGGACATCGACCGCGCGGTGGAGACGCCGCCCACCGACACCCGGGCCTACTTCCGGGGCCGATGCCTGCGGCAGTACAGCGAGTCGGTCGCGGCCGCCTCCTGGGACTCGGTGATCTTCGACATCCCGGGCCGGGAGTCGCTCCAGCGCGTGCCGACCCTGGAGCCGCTGCGCGGCACCAAGGCGCACGTGGGCGACCTGCTCGACCGCTGCCGCACGGCCGCCGACCTCGTCGCCGCGCTCACCGGCGAGGGCTGACCGCCGCGTCAGTCGTGGCGGTCGATCCGGGGGACGGGGACGTCGCCGGCGCAGCGCACCTCGATCTCGACCCTGCCCTCGTCGCCCTCGTCCGACTCGAACCGCACCCGGGCGTGGTCGTCCGGCCCCGGATTGACGTCGTGGACCTCGTACCCCTGACCGGGCGTCCACGACTGGAGCCGCGCCAGGCCGCCGTCGCACCGGGCGATCACGCTGCCCGCGCCGGTCCTGATCAGCTTCCGGCCGGTGACGGGCGTGGCGCGCGGCGCGGGGGACTGCGCCCGTACGGGGGACCGGTCGGGTACGGCGGATGAGGCGGGGCCGGAGGACGGCGCCGCCGGGGTGTCCCGGGCGAGGGCGACGCGGATCTCCTCGGCCGTCATGGGCCGCCCGGCGGGTCCGGCGAGCGGCCGGCCGAGCAGGCCGAGCACCGCGACGCCCGCCCCGGTGGCGAGCGCGGCGGCCAGCAGCCATCCGGCGACGGCGAGGACGAGGCGGGAGTTCACGCGCCCACTCTCCCACCGCGAACGCTAAGGGATCGCTAAGGCCCGGATAACGGACTTATGCCGCGGGACCGCGGAGAGCTAACGTAGCGGCCAAATGCCAAGCGTGCTCCTCATCGAAGACGACGCCCCGATCCGCGGCTCCCTCACCCGGAGCCTGCGCGAGCGCGGCCACGCCGTCTCCTCCGCCCCCACCGCCCTCGACGGCCTGCGGTCGGTGGTGGAGGACCGGCCGGACCTCATCGTGCTCGACCTCGGCCTGCCCGACATGGACGGCGCGGACCTGCTGCGCATGCTCCGCGCCGTGAGCCGGGTCCCGGTCATCGTGGCCACCGCCAGGGACGGGGAGGCCGAGATGATCTGCCTGCTCGACGCGGGCGCCGACGACTACGTGGTCAAGCCGTACAGCGCGGCGCAGCTCGACGCCCGCATCCGGGCCGTGCTGCGCCGCGTGGACACGCCCCCCGAGGACAGCTCGCTGACCGTCGGTGCGCTGCGCGTGGACCCGCGGACCCGGGAGGCGGCGCTCGGCGGCGCCCCGCTGGACCTGACGCCGCGCGAGTTCGACCTGCTGCACTACCTGGCGGCGCGGGCCGGGCAGGTGGTCACCAAGCGCGAGCTGCTCACCGAGGTCTGGCAGATCCCCTACGGCGGCACCGACAAGACGGTCGACGTCCACCTCTCCTGGCTGCGCCGCAAGCTCGGCGAGACCGCCCAGCAGCCGCGCTACCTCCAGACCGTCCGGGGCGTCGGCGTCCGCCTCACCGCGCCCTCGTGACCGGTACGGCGACCCGCGCCGGCGCGGGCCCGGGGGAGCGCCGGTGAGGCGCTGGCTCGCGGCCCTCGTCGCGGCGACGACGTCACTCGTGCTCGTGTCGCTGCTCGTGCCGCTGGCGCTGCTGGTCCGTTCGGTGGCGCGGAGCGAGGCCGTCGACTCGGCGACCCGGGCCGCCGAGTCGGTCGCGGTGGCGGTGGGCACCGTGGACGAGGAGACGCTGCGGCTGACCGCGGAGCAGGCGAGCGCGTCGAGCGGCCACCCGGTGACGGTCTTCCTCGCCGGCGGCCGGGTGCTCGGAGCCGCCGCGGCCCGCACCGCCGCGGTGGACCTCGCGGCGCGGGGCCGCAGCCTGTCGGCGGCGGCGCCGGGCGGCCGGGAGATCCTGGTGGCGGTCGAGGGGGCGCCGGGCGGCACCGCCGTCGTCCGCGTCTTCCTCGGCGACGACGACCTGATGCGCGGCGTACGTCAGACGTGGCTCGCGCTGCTGATCCTCGGGGTCGCCCTGGTGGGGGTCGGCATCCTCGTCGCCGACAGGCTCGCCCGCGCGGTCGTCCGGCCCACCAAAGCGCTTGCCGAGGTCTCCCACCGCCTCGCCACCGGCGACCTGACCGCCAGGGCGACGCCACTCGGCCCGCCCGAGGTGCGTACGGCCGGCCTGGCCCTCAACCACCTGGCGGGACGCATCTCGGACCTGCTCGCCGAGGAGCGGGAGACCGTGGCGGACGTCTCCCACCGGCTGCGAACCCCCCTGACCGGCCTCAGGCTGGAGGCGGAGTCGCTGTCGGACCCCGAGGAGGCGGCGAGGATCGAGACGCGCGTGGACGCGCTGGAGCGCGCGGTCACCGCGGTGATCAACGACGTCCGGCGGCGCTCGCGGGAACGGGCCTCGTGCGACGCCGTCCCGGTCGTGCGCGACAGGGTCGCGTTCTGGTCGGTGCTCGCCGAAGACCAGTCCAGGGCGGTCGTGCTCGACCTGGCCCCCGGCCCGCTGCCGGTGGCGGTCTCCGCCGAGGACCTCGCCGCCTGCGTCGACGCCCTCCTGGGCAACGTCTTCGCGCACACCCCCGACGGCGCGTCGTTCCGCGTCCGCCTCGCCACCGGTGACCTCGCCCCGGGCGGGGCCGGCGGGGAGGCCGGGCGGGTGGTCCTCACGGTGTCGGACGCGGGTCCGGGCTTCGGCCCGGGCGACCCGCCGAGGCGGGGGGACAGCGGTGCCGGGTCGACCGGCCTCGGCCTCGACATCGCCCGTCGCGTGGCCCAGGAGTCGGGCGGCTTCCTGGCTCTCGGCGAGTCCGATCCGGGCGGTGCGGAGGTACGCCTGGTTTTAGGGATCGCTTAGCGCGGCCCTAGCATGATCGCTGCGACGGTTGGGGCATGAGAAAGACAACGAAGATCGCTCTCGCGGCCGCCACGACCCTCGCCGCCCTCACCGCCGGCGGAACCGCCTCCGCCTCCGTCGCGGCGCCGGCCTCCTCCGCCTCCACCGTTTCGACCGCCGGCGCCTCCGCCTCCGCCCCGACCACCGTGAGCCGGAGCCGGGCGATCGCGATCGCCGGGAAGCGGGTGCCCGGCGCCCGGGTCACCAAGGTGGAGCGCGAGTGGGAGCACGGCCGCCGCGTGTGGAAGGTCGAGCTCCGCAAGGGCCACCGGGAGTATCGCGTGTACGTCTCCGTCGCGAGCGGGAGGATCGTCAAGTTCCGGGCCGGGGACGACGACCGGGGGCACGACGACCGCGGTCACCACGGCCGCGGTCACGACGACCGCGGTCACCACGGCCGCGGTCACGACGACTGACCCGTACGACGGGACGACGGGGACGGC
Source organism: Microbispora sp. ZYX-F-249 (assembly GCF_039649665.1). Taxonomy (NCBI): domain Bacteria; kingdom Bacillati; phylum Actinomycetota; class Actinomycetes; order Streptosporangiales; family Streptosporangiaceae; genus Microbispora; species Microbispora maris. The sequence goes on from NZ_JBDJAW010000015.1 coordinate 132,459, forward strand.
GGAGGACGGCTCTGCCGCGAGGGACGCGGGAGAGCCGTCACCCGGCGGGCGCGGTCAGGGCGCCGGGGGGCCGTTGCGGTGCCGGCGGGGGCGGGTCGTGGGGGCCGGCCAGTAGGGCGAGTCCTCCTGCGGCTGATCTACGTCGTAAAGGCGCCCGGCCGTGAGCTCTCCGGGGGCCCGCGGCGATCCGTGCGCGGGGGCCCGGCCGTAGGGGTGCTCCCTGCTCTGCCTGGGCGCGGCCCGGCTCGGCAGCTCGCCCGCCGTCCGGCCCGGCGTCGCGGCCGGGATGCCCTGCCGCCGCAACACCTCCACCAGCACGTGCATCGCCTGGTCGACGGTGAGCCGTTCGTCCGGGTCGTGCCGCAGTAGGCCCTCCAGCAGCGGACGCAACGGGCCCGCCCGGCGCGGGGGCTCGGGGCTGCGGCCGAGCAGCACCTCGGCCGGCAGCGGGCTCATGGCCGGGTACGGCGGCCGTCCCTCGACCCCGCAGTAGAGCGTGGCGCCGAACGACCACAGGTCGGCGGAGGGAGCCAGGGAGTTCCCGCGCAGCCGCTCGGGGGCGAGGTAGGCGCCGGACCGCGCCACCGGCACGGTCGACGACCCGGCCGGGTCCCGGTCGAAGGCGGCGATGCCGAAGTCGGTCAGCACCACCCGGTCCTCGGTCAGCATCACGTTGGCCGGCCGGATGTCCCCGTGGACGACGCCCAGCGAGTGCGCGTGCCGCACGCCCGACAGGAGCTGGAAACCCACCCAGGCGGCCCAGTGGACCGGAAGCCGCCCGAGGTGGCGCACGGTGTCGGCCAGCGTGAGGCCCTGCAGGAGCTCGGTGACGATCCAGAGCCGGCCCTTGTCCTCCAGCAGGTCGTGCACCGTGATGACGGCCGGGTGACTGAGCCGTGCCGCGGAGCGGGCTTCCCGCAGCGCCTGCCGGCGGGCGGCGGCCAGGTCGGCCACGTCCACGCGGTACGGCGGCTGCACTTCCTTGATCGCGACATCGCGCTTGAGGCGGAGATCATGGGCCTGCCACATGATCCCCCCGGAGTCCCGCCGGAAGGGTGTCAGCAGCTTGTACCGATCCGCCAGCAGTTGCCGTGCGTGCGATGCCATCGACCACCCGTGCGCTAGCCCCAGATCCGTGATCCATCAATTGTCGTCCCGGATATGGTCGCACCGCGCCGAAAGGCGGCCACGGGGAGTGTGACGTCGATAACGATCCGGTCTAAGGGCGCGCGGAATCCTCCGTGTTCGCCGTGCCTGCGGGCATCGGGTGGGCCGGCCTCGCGGCCGCGCCGAAGATCGCACGCCCTTTCGCGCGCATTGTCGGTCGGTTCGGGGAAGATATGGGGAGAGGCGTCCCCCCGAGCAGCGGAGGTGTCAGGGATGGCGACCAAGGAGACCGGCGGCCAGAAGCAGACTGGGCGTCAGGAGCACGAAGTCGAGGAGACCGAGGCGCAGGCGTCCCCGGACGTCCAGGAGCGCCAGGAGAAGCTCACCGACGACGTCGACGCGATCCTGGACGAGATCGACGAGGTCCTCGAGGAGAACGCGGAGGAGTTCGTCCGTTCCTACGTGCAGAAGGGCGGACAGTAACCCGACGGAGGCGTCCGGCCCGGTGGCGGCGCTCCGGGGGGCCGACCCCTCCGGCGGCGCCGCCGCCGGGCGCCGTCACGGACCGGCGAGATGAACGGTCGCGATCTCGAAGGGCCTGAGCGGGACGCGCACCGTCCGCCATGAGGCCCCCTCGTCGCGGGACACCTCCAGAGGGCTCAGGGGAGAGCCCAGCACGCCGGCCGTCCAGGCCGCGGTGAAATCTCCCCGTACGACCGCCTCGGTGGCCCTGGGATGCTCGGCCACCAGGCGGACCTCCAGCCGTCCGTCCCGCTCGCGCAGGGCGGTCATCACGACGCCGTCCCCGCCGACCGACAGACGGCCGTCCCAGCCCGTCCCGGCCGCACCGCGCGCGCCGCCCGCGCCGGCGCCCGGTACGGCGAGCAGGTCGTGACGGAACTCCTCCGCGAGCCGCGGCAGCCCCGCGTCGTGCCACTCGCCCGCGTACGGCAGGACGGCGAAGCGCACGGTCAGCGGCCCCTGGCACTGGGCCGCCGGGGCCGGCACCTCGGGCCCCGCGGGCTCGTCGCGGCAGGGGTTGCGGTTCCTGGACAGATACCCGACGGACCGCACGAGCGTGAGCGCCATCCCGGTCCCACTCTCGGTGATCTCGTACTCGGTGACGTGGTCGAGCAGCACGGCCAGGCCGCCGGCCGCGGCGAAGGACTCGGCGGGGAAGGTCGGGATCGGCCGCTCCCCGCCCCCGCCCTCGGCGGTCAGGCCGCGCCGCACCACGGCGAGCTGTCCCTCCGCGTACGACTCGGCCGCCGCCCGGGGCAGCGGCGCGTGCCAGCGGATCCGGTGGTCGCGGCAGCGCACGTCCATGGTGATCTCGCACCGCGCGAACGGCTCGCCCGCCCTGAGCTCCACCCGGGTCGTGACGTCCGCCGGCACGGTCGCGGCGTCGCCGTCATCGTCGCCCGCGCCGGCCGGCCAGTCGTACCCCCGGGTGATCTCGTACACGCCAATCAGCGGTCCCGAGCAGATCTCCTCGACGGTGACGCGGGAGGGCCGGTCGAGGAGCCGGTCGCCGGGCGGCGGCGCGTAATTGTAGGTGTCCCCGGCGTCCCCGCCGTGGACGATCCGCCCGGCGCCGTGGACCTCCACGCCGTCCGCCCCGCGCAGGGACAGCGTCCCGTCGTCCGCCACGCGCACCCGCAGCAGACCGTTGTCCAGCACCGGCTCGAACCCGTACGGGTCGGTCCGCAGGGCGCCCGCGACGGGGGAGGGCTCGCGGGGCTCGACCGGACGTGTCGTGAGGACCACGCGGCCCAGCGGCGGCACGGTGACCAGCGCGGCCACGGTGACCACGGGCTCGGCCACCGTGCGGACGACCCACGGCCCCGGGCCGGCCTCCAGGACGGCCCGGCGCAGGTCCTCGTACGCGTACGCGCCGGACGCGTGGCGGCTCACGGTGACGGTGAACTCGCCGTCCGCGGCGGCCCAGGAGACGATCTCGTGGCCGTACAGCTCCCGCTCGTGGACGCGCCCGAGCAGCAGGGAGAGGTCGTCCATGACGGTCTCGTCGAGCAGGGTCGCGGCGTGTTCGAGCCGCTGCACGGGAACGTCGGCGGGGACGGGACGCCCGCGGCCGTCCGCCAGCGACGCGCGGTCCTCCGGCAGGTCGGCGAGCACCAGGCCGGTCCGCTCGAACGGGGACGGGTTGACGACGACGAGCGCGCCCTTCGGCGCGGCCCCGGCGAGGGACGCCGCGACCAGGTCCACCACCGCCTGGGCCGTCTGCCCGGCCTCGGCCATCCTCGCGGCCACCTGCTGGGCGGTCTCGTCGGAGCCGCACCCGGTGACCGAGTCGTGCCCGCCGCAGGCGATGACCGACCGCCAGGCCATGTCGATCAGGCGCTCGCACGCCCGACGGTCGGTGAGCCACAGCGCGGACAGCGGCTCGGCGTAGCGGGTGAGGACCCGCTCGGCCCGCGCCATGGCCTGCTTCAGCGGCACCCGGGCCGAGATCACGCCGGGCAGGAGGTTGGCCCGCGCGTGCGAGCGCAGCTCGCCCGTCACACGCGGCAGCCCGTCGCCCGGCGGGTGAAGGCCGTCCAGGGCTTCGGCGAGAGTGGCGACCCGGAGTCCGGACGCGGTGATCTCACGGGCGGGCGCCGAGTGGTCCGCGCCGCACATCGCCAGCAGCGTCCCGTCCGCCGCCCAGTCCTGCGCGTCCGAGACGAAGGCCGCCACACGGTCCGGCATCCCCTCGGCCGGGCCGGTGAACAGGCCGAAGCCGTTGCCGTACCCGCCGGGCAGGTACCTGGTCGTGATCGTCGTGCCGTCGGCGCCGGTCCAGTCGAAGGTGTCGCGGTCCACGTGCGCGGGCACGCCCCGCCACAGGCACGCCGCGCGCAGCCCCGCCAGCGACAGGATCTGCGGCATCTGGGCGCAGTGGCCGAACTGGTCGGGCAGGTACCCGACCGGCATGGCGCCGCCGAGCGCGGCCGCCCCCCGCATGCCGTACTCCAGGTTGCGCAGCAGGGTCTCGCCCGAGCACAGGAACTCGTCGGCGAGGATCAGCCAGGGCCCGACGGCGAGCCGCCCCTCGGCGACGAAGCGGGCGACGTCGCCGCGGCGTTCCGGGCGGATCTCCAGGTAGTCCTCGACCGCGGCGAGCTGGCCGTCCATCGTGAAGCGGTAGGCGGGGTCGGCGGCCATGGCGTCCAGGACCTCGTCGAGCACCCGCACCAGGCCGACGCGGAACCGCTGGAAGGGCAGATACCACTCGCGGTCCCAGTGCGTGTGCGGGACCACCACGATCTCGCCGCTATCCGCGGACGCTCTGCTCGGCGTGACCGACGGCTCCACTCGCGCCCTCCTCGGCGTAGCTGCTGACGCCGGCCCCGGCGGTCGCCTCCCGGGGGGCGCCGGTGACCTCCTGGGCGCACTCCCCGCCGATGGGGACGCCGGCCCAGCGCGCGTACCGGTGCACGATCCGCTGCGCCGTGACGATATCCTCCAGGGCCCCGTCGAGTCCGGTGAGCGGCGGTTCGTCCTGGGTGACGAAGCGGTGGAAGGCGCGCAGCTGCCGCTCGAACGCCTCGGCCACGTCCTCGCTGACGACCGTCCGCTCGGTGGTGCCGACGCGGCAGGTGACCGTCAGCCGGGTGGGCGTGTTCAGCATGTACGGCGAGGGGAAGCGCAGCTCCAGCGAGCCGTGCTCGTGATGCAGGGTCATGACCTCGTGGTAGGCCGGGTAGCTCGGCAGGTAGTGCCACCGCAGGCCGTACCTGCCGGAGCCCTCGACGGGCAGTGTCCCGCTCACCTCCAGCGACGGCGGGAAGGCCTCCACCGGCCACACGGCCACGTGGTCGACCGTGTCCGGAGATCCGATGAACAGCCGTATCAGCGACAGCTCGTGGCAGAGGCTGCCCAGCAGGACCTCGGCGTACAGCCGCCGCAGCCGCTCCGACGAGGTGCCGAGCGCGGCGGTGAGCGCCCGGTCGTCGGCCTCCGCGTAGGGGGCCGTCCGCTCGGGGGAGGGGTGCCCGGGCCGCGTGCGGGCGAACAGCAGCTGGGACTCCTGCGACGGGTGCAGCACGGTGGCGTCCAGGTGCCGGACGACGCCCGGCCCGCCGGCCTCGTGCAGCGCCTCCAGCAGCCGCTGGGAGGCCGGGTCGTACTGCTTCATGTAGCCGGTCATCAGCCGTTCGCCGGACAGGCCGCTCAGCTCGGCCCGGCTGTAGGCGAGGGGCTTCTCGCACAGCACCCACAGGCCGCGTTCGAGCGCGGCCCGCACCAGCGGCCCGTGGGAGCCCGGGGTGAGCACGATCAGCGCGTCGAACCCGCCCTCGTCCAGCATCGCCCACGGGTCGTCGTACGCCGGGACGCACGCCTCGCGGCCCACCGTCTCCGCGTGCCCGCGATCGAGGTCGCACACGGCGGTGACCCGGAACAGGTCGCGCCGCCGCGCCAGCAGCGGCAGGTAGACGACCTGCGCGACCACGCCGAGCCCGGCGATCCCCACCTTCACCGTCTCCACGTCCTCACCCTCCTCCGCTCGGCGGCCTGCCCTGCACCTCCCCACCGGCGGCGGGCCGCAACCGCGTCAGCTGCACACGGCCATGAGCTCGTTGACGGGCGTCTCCAGCCGGTGCACCCCCGGCCCCGCGGGCAGGAGCGCGAGGTCCCCGCGGACCACCCGGCGGGTCCGCGGCCCCCACAGCACCAGCCCGTCGGCGTCCACGGCCAGGAACTCGTCCTCCAGACGCAGCAGCAGCGGGCCGTTCAGCGAGGCCGACACCGCGGTCCGCCCCTCGGCGACGGCGCGTACGACGGCCACCGCGGCCTCGGGGCCCCGGCCGTCGCCCTCGGCGAGCACCCACGTCGCCGGCGCGCCGGGCGGGTGGCCCTCCTCCGGCCGGTGGTAGTCGCCGCCGCCCACCACGACCAGGCCGCCGGTCAGGTCCGCGGCCCAGGCCTGCGCCCAGGCCAGCGGCGCGCCCCAGGTGCGGTCGTGCCAGCTCCGGTGCCACAGCTCCACGGTCCGCGGCCGGTCGGCCATCGGGTGCCGCCACGCGCAGTCGGCCGCCACCGGATGGTTGACCGACAGCACCCCGCCCCGGTCCCGTACGGCCTTCGCCCACTCGTCCGGGGGCCGCCGGAAGTCGATCCAGCCGACGTCCCCGAGGGCCCCCGCGTGCCCGAGGTCGGTGGTCACCTCCTGCCCCGGCACGAGCACGATCCCGGCCGGCGCGGCGGCCGCGGCCAGCTCCGCGTGGTGGCTGACGGTGTTGTGGTCGGTCACCGCGAGGAAGTCCAGCCCGGACGCGGCGGCCACGCAGGCCAGTTCGCGGACGCTCAGCGTCCCGTCGGAGTGGTCGGTGTGCGCGTGCAGGTCACCGGCGAGCCAGCGGTGCCCGGGCGGTGAGGGCAGGCGGCGGCGGACGGCGGCGGGGTCGGGCGGGACCGGCCCGGGCACGCGGGACAAGCGGGTGCGGCGCCGCCGCGGCCGGACGGGCGGCCGCACGTGCCTGATCACCCTGATCTCGTACGGCAGCCCTGCGAGGGGCACGCGGTGCAGCCCGACCAGCACCCGCCACACGCCCGGCTCGATCTCGCCGGGCAGGTAGCCGGGGGTGGCCCAGGAGGGGGCGATGGTGTACCCGGAGCGCGCGCCGCCCGACCAGCCGCGGAACCCGGCGGGCCCGGCGCAGCCGAGGTCGAGCACGCCGGCCGACCGGTCGTAGGACAGGCGCACCGTCAGGGCGGCCGTGCCGGGCCGCACCTCCACCGGCACCTCCGCCACCGGCCCGGCCAGCCGGTCGTCCAGCGTCCACGTCCCGCCGACCACGGCCCTGGTGGTCATCGTCTCGCCGCCATCGTCACCCACCGAGACCCGCACGACCTGAGGAATCGGGCTCCAGCCTCGACCCTCGCACGCGATTGCCGGCACGTAAAGAAGCGGCTCGGCGGAGAGTGAGGGATGAGTGCCCGGCGTCTTATGGGATGTCTGGTTCGCGCTGAGCTGATCGGGAAGAGTGCAACCAGTGCTGAGACCTGAGTATGGTCGGGCGTAACAACGCACGCTTGGAGGGAGTCGCGTGGCATCTCAGCCAGCCTGGATGAACAGCCTCTTCACATATACGGGATCGTCGTCGTTCTCGGAGTTCCTCGGCGTGCACGCGCCGAGCCTGCTGCCCGCCCGCAACGAGTCGCTGGCGGCGCCGGTGGGCGACGAGATCCCGCACGCGACCACCATCGTCGCGGCGACCTGCGCCGGCGGCGTGGTGATGGCGGGCGACAGGCGTGCGACCTCCGGGAACATAATCTCGCAGCGGGACATCGAGAAGGTGTTCCGCACCGACGACTACTCCTGCATGGGCATCGCGGGCACCGCGAGCACCGGCCTGGAGCTGGCCCGGCTGTACCGGGTCGAGCTGGAGCACTACGAGAAGACCGAAGGCCGCTCCCTGTCCACCGAGGGCAAGGCGCACCGCCTGGCCACGATGATCCGCGGCAACCTGCCCATGGCCATGCAGGGCCTCGTGGTCGTGCCGCTGTTCGCGGCCTACGACCCGGCCCGCGACGCCGGGCGGATCTTCAGCTACGACGTGGGCGGCGGGCCGTACGAGCAGAAGGAGTTCCACTCCATCGGCTCGGGTTCGATCTTCGCCCGGGGGTCGCTGAAGAAGCTGTACCGGGAGAACGCAAGCCCGCAGGACACCGTCCTGACCTGCCTGCACGCCCTGTACGACGCCGCCGACGACGACTCGGCCACCGGCGGGCCCGACGTGATGCGGAAGATCTGGCCGGTCGTGGCCGTCATCACCGCGGACGGCTTCCGGCGCCTCCCCGACGACGAGGTCGCCGAATTCGTGGAGTCCATGCTGGAGAGGCGGATGACCGCCCCCGAAGGCCCGACCGCGCCGCTGCGCTAACCCAAGAGAGGATCACCCCCGGTGTCCATCCCCTTCGGAGGATATGCCTCGCCCGAGCAGATCATGCGGGACAGGGCGGAGTATGCCCGCAAGGGCATCGCTCGCGGTCGCAGCGTGGTCGTGATGCAGTACGCCGACGGCATCCTGTTCGTGGCGCCCAACCCGTCCAAGGCGCTGCACAAGATCAGTGAGATCTACGACCGCATCGGCTTCGCCGCGGTCGGGCGCTACAACGAGTTCGAGTCGCTCCGCCTGGCCGGCATCCGCTACGCGGACATCAACGGCTACACGTTCAACCGCAACGACGTCACCGGCCGCGGCCTGGCGAACCTGTACGCCCAGCACCTCGGCATGATCTTCACCGAGTCGATCAAGTCGTTCGAGGTGGAGATCGTCGTCGCGGAGGTCGGCGACGCCCCCGAGGACGACCAGATCTACCGGATCACCTTCGACGGCTCCGTCTTCGACGAGCAGGGCATGGCCGTGATCGGCGGCCAGGCCGAGGCCGTCGGCGGACGCCTGAAGGAGCGCTACAGCGAGGGGCTGCCGCTGCCGCAGGCCCTCGACGCCGCGCTCGCCGCCCTGACCGAGCCGGGCGGCGAGCGTCCCCCGGCGACCCAGCTCGAGGTCGCCGTGCTCGACCGCGGCAGGGAGCACCGCAAGTTCCTGCGCCTGACCGGGCCCCGCCTGGACAAGCTCCTGGAGACCGCCAGGGACGGCCAGGAGGGCGCGGGGCAGCCCGCCGCCGGGCAGGCCTCGTCCGAGGAGGCAGGGGCCGAGCAGGCTCCCGGAGCCACCCCGCCGATCGCCCCGGAGGGCGAGATCGACACGGGCTCCGGCGAGTAGCCCGGCCTTCCGTCCGAACCCTCGCGGCGCCGCGCCCCTGTCCGGGGCGCGGCGCCGTCCCTGTGGGGGCCGGATCAGGGATTACGGCTCAACCAAACCGCTATTTCGCTACTCTCATCCTGTTGTGATGACTTTTGATCTTTTCCGGCGAGCGGGCGTTCCGGCCGCCGCTGTCGCCCTCCTGTCGCTGACCGCCTGCTCCGGGGCCTCCGGCAGCTCGGCTTCGCCCACCGTGACGGCCACCGTGACCGTGACCGCCCCCGCGTCGCCCGCGGAGCCGTCCCCCGCCCCGGAGGCCTCCGACACCCCGGCGGCGGCCGACACTCCCACCGCCTCGGCCACGACCGCGGCCCCGCGCAAGCCCGCCGGGCCGCCGATCACGGACAAGACGCCGGCCCCCTTCGGCGGGACCCTCCAGTCGGACCCCGGGCACGACTTCACCAAGGGGCTCAGCCCCAGCAGGGACGGTGTCGTGCGCGGGCAACTGGTCGCCATGCACGACGAGAACGTCGCGGAGTACCGGCCGATCAAGTTCGTCAAGGAGTACGGCGGCAGCACGACCGGTCACTTCGAGGGGCCGCCGGAGGGCGACGCGACGGCCTTCGCCGCGCCCCTCGCGAAGAACGTCGTGTTCCTCAGCGCCGTCGGCTGCGACGGCAAGGACCAGACCATCGACGGCCGGTACCTCGGCACTCAGCGCTGCTCCAGGGACAAGCTGGTCCTGCGCGCCGACAAGGGCGACCTGCGGGCGCTCATCACCGTCGACGGCGGGCAGATCGTCAAGGTGACGGAGATTTACGTCGCCTGACGGCTCCTTCTCTTCATTCCACCGCCTGATCACTGTTCGGCCGCCGGTTTCGGGGAATAGGGTGAGGTGATGGATCGACGCATATTCGGGCTGGAGAACGAGTACGGCGTCACCTGCACGTTCCGCGGGCAGCGGAGGCTGTCGCCGGACGAGGTGGCGCGGTACCTGTTCCGGCGAGTGGTGTCCTGGGGCCGATCGAGCAACGTATTCCTGCGCAACGGCGCACGTCTGTACCTGGACGTGGGCAGCCATCCCGAGTACGCCACCCCTGAGTGCGACAACGTCGTGGAGCTGGTCACCCACGACAAGGCGGGGGAGCGGATCCTGGAGGGTCTCCTCGTGGACGCCGAGAAGCGGCTCCGCGAGGAGGGCATCGCGGGAGACATCTACCTGTTCAAGAACAACACCGACTCGGCCGGCAACTCCTACGGCTGTCACGAGAACTACCTCGTGGGCCGGCACGGGGAGTTCGGGCGGCTGGCCGACGTCCTGATCCCCTACCTGGTGACGCGGCAGATCATCTGCGGCGCGGGCAAGGTGCTGCAGACCCCGCGCGGAGCCGTCTACTGCGTCTCTCAGCGGGCCGAGCACATCTGGGAGGGCGTGTCCTCCGCGACCACCCGCTCCCGGCCGATCATCAACACCCGCGACGAGCCGCACGCGGACGCCGAGCGGTTCCGCCGGCTGCACGTCATCGTGGGCGACTCGAACATGAGCGAGACCACGATGCTGCTCAAGGTCGGCGCCACCGACCTGGTGCTGCGCATGATCGAGGCGGGCGTGGTGATGCGCGACCTGTCCCTGGAGAACCCGATCAGGGCGATCCGGGAGGTGTCGCACGACATGACGGGCCGCCGCAGGGTGCGCCTGGCCAACGGCCGCGAGGCATCGTCGCTGGAGATCCAGCAGGAGTACCTGACCAAGGCGCAGGACTTCGTCGAGCGGCGGGGCGGGGACGCCACCGCCAAGCGGGTGCTGGAGCTGTGGGAGCGCACGCTGCGCGCGGTCGAGACGGGCGACCTCGACCTCGTCTCGCGGGAGATCGACTGGGTCACCAAGTACCAGATGATTGAACGTTACAGACAGAAGTACGACCTGCCGCTGTCGTCGCCGCGCGTCGCGCAGCTCGACCTGGCCTACCACGACGTCCACCGCAAGCGGGGCCTGTTCTACCTCCTGCAGAAGCGGGGGGCCGTCGAGAGGGTGGCCGACGACGTCAAGATCTTCGAGGCCAAGTCGGTTCCGCCGCAGACCACACGGGCCAAGCTGCGCGGGGAGTTCATCCGCAGGGCCCAGGAGAAGCGGCGCGACTTCACCGTCGACTGGGTCCATCTGAAGCTCAACGACCAGGCCCAGCGGACGGTGCTGTGCAAGGACCCGTTCCGCAGCGTGGACGAGAGGGTCGACAAGCTGATCGCCGGTATGTGATCTCTTACACCGCTCTGACGGCGGGTTCGGGTAGCCTGGCCCGGACCCGCTGTCTGTTTGAGGATTACCTACATGCGCCGTCGTACGGCACTCGTCGCCGCCCTGCCCCTGTTGCTCGCCGTCGCCTGCGGAACCGCGCAGAAGACCGCCTCCGGCGCGAGCCCCGCCGCCTCCGGAGGGGCCCGGGCCGCGGCCACGGCCATCAAGGTGACGGGAGAGGTCGGCAAGAAGCCCACCCTGACCTTCCCGTCGGGCCAGCCCTCGCTCACGTCCGCCTCCATCAAGGTCGTCGAGGGCCAGGGCACCCCCGCCAAGGACGGCGACGTCCTCACCGCCAACGTCACCGTCTACAACTGGGACGGCAAGGAGAACAAGGCGGCGGGCTCCGACTACGACCAGGGCAAGTCGGAGTTCGTCTCGGTCAGCCCGCAGCTGCCCAAGGCGCTGCACGAGGCGCTCGTCGGCGCCAAGCCCGGCGGCCGGGTGATGGCCGTCGTGGCCAAGGACAACCTGAGCGCCGAGCAGCTCGACCAGGCCAAGCAGCAGGGCCAGGACTTCAACAGCACGTCCCAGGTGCTGGTCATCGACGTCATGTCGGCCACGCTGAAGTCGATCGAGGGCGCCGCCGTCGACCCGGGCGTCGACGGGGTGAAGGTCGGCAATCCCGGCGGTGCCAAGGCCCCGGAGCTGACCACCAAGACCAGCGAGAAGGCGCCGAAGAAGCTCGTCGTCAAGACCGTGATCAAGGGCGCCGGCCCGCAGGTGAAGGCCGACCAGACGGTCCTCGCCCACTACGTCGGCAAGATCTGGGGCACCGACAAGCAGTTCGACTCCAGCTGGGAGCGCGGCCAGCCCGCGACGTTCGCCCTCAACCAGGTCGTGAAGGGCTGGTCGCAGGGGCTCACCGGGGTGCCCGTCGGCAGCCGCGTCCTCATCACGATCCCGCCGGACCTCGGCTACGGCAAGGAGGGCAACGCCCAGGGCGGCATCAAGGGCACCGACACGCTCGTCTTCGTCGTGGACGTCCTCGGCGCGGCCTGACACCCGCATACGACAAGGGCCCCTCCCGCCGTCCGGCGGGAGGGGCCCCTTCGTCGTGCGGGCGTCAGCTCGGGATCTCGTAGGGGTCGCCGTAGACCTTCCAGCGCAGCGGCGGATCGAGGTCGAGGTTGCCGTTCCGCAGGAACACCCGCTGGGCCGTGTCGACCCGGCTGGTGTCACTGTGCGCCTCCTCCGTCTTCATCGCCGCCTTGCGGGCGTCGAGGAACGCGTTGAGGTAGGCGATCTCGTCCCCGCCCTGTGCCGGGGTCCTCGCCTTCTTCATGGCCGCCTTGCGGATGCCGCCGAAGCTGACCGCGTCGTCACCCGGGCCGTGCATGACGATGGCGTCGTAATAGACGAACTGCCCGAGTGCGCGCAGGCCGTCGGCCTTGGCCCGGGCCACGGCCGGGTCGAAGTAGACCCGGTCGCGCTCGTCGTCCTGCGCCTGCCGGAACACCGGATCCGCGGCGGCGGCGCGCCAGTCGCCGGGGAAACCCGGGTCGAGCCCCCGGTGCGAGTCGGTGCCGTTCACCTTCCGCAGCGCGGGCAGATACGTGGCCAGCACGTTGCCGGGCTTGCGCCTGGTGTAGAGCTCGACCAGGTCGAGCATGTCGCCGGTGCCCGAGCAGAAGCCGATGATGCCGGCGGTGTAGCCGCGCCCGTCGTCGATGTCCTCGATGTACTTGTACTGGGCCTTCCAGTCGAGGGAGGAGTTCTCCGCGCTGGAGACGAGCTCCATCGCGATCTCCTTCTTCTCCGGGTCGGTGAGGTCGGCCGGGGCGGCCGTGACCGTGACCTTCAGGGGGTCCCCGCCGGTGGCGGCTCCGGCCGCAACTGCGGGGAGTACGGCCGCGGTGGCGGCCAGAAGCAGCAGAGCCGCGCGCCGGGGAGTGCGCCTGATCAGCGGATCTTTCACGTGCGTCGCTCCGTTCTCCGCCCGCGACCGGCCTGCGGCGGGGGAGGCGGGCGGGATGAGCCCTCCGTGAGGGGGATTAGTTAGGAAGGTTTCCTAATGAAAGCAGCATGCTCGCGACGGTGTCAACGGGCCAGTGGGCGGCACGACCTAGACTCCCGGCTGTGACGAGCGACGACCTGGAGTCGATGAGCGTGCTCGGCGATCCCGTGCGGCGGGCGCTGTACCGGTTCGTGGCCGAGCAGGGGCGGGACGTGGGCCGCAACGAGGCGGCCGAGGCGGCCGGCGTCCAGCGCACGCTGGCGGCCCACCATTTGGACAAACTGGTGGAGGCGGGGCTGCTGGAGTCGGGGTTCAAGCGGCTCAGCGGCAGGGCGGGTCCCGGCGGCGGCCGCCCCGCGAAGGTCTACCGGCGGGTGCGTGAGGAGCGGTCCGTGAGCCTGCCGCCCCGGGACTACCGCACGCTGGCGCTCGTGCTGGCGGAGACCGTCGACCTGCTGGGCGGCGAGGAGAAGGCCGAGGAGGCCGCCCGGAGGGCGGGGAAGCGCCTTGCGGGCTCCTCCGGCGCCGGCGAGGCCGCCGATCTCGTGGAGGTGCTGCGTGGGCGCGGCTACGAGCCGTACGAGGAGGACGGGCGGGTGCGGTTGCGCAACTGCCCCTTCCATGTGCTGGCCGAAAGTCACCCGCTGCTCGTGTGCTCGATGAACCTCGCGCTGTGCGAGGGGATGCTGGCCGGTCTGGGGGAGACCGGGGTCGCCGCGACGCTCGATCCGAGACCGGGGGAGTGTTGCGTGGCCTTCACGCCTTCTAAAACCAACGTAGATTGACATAGAATCCGAATATGCATCTCGCCCAGCTCAACGTCGCCCATCTAAGGGAACCCCTCGACTCCCCCACGCTGACCGACTTCCTCGCCGCCCTGGCGCCGATCTACCAGGTGTCGGACGCCGCGCCCGGCTTCGTCTGGCGCATGAAGGAGGGCGATGAGCCCACGGACCTGATCCAGCACGACTACGGACCGATGCTGGTCGTGAACCTCTCGGTCTGGGAGTCTCGCGAGACGTTGTGGAACTTCGTCTACCGCAGCGCTCACCTGGAGGTGATGCGGCGCCGCCGGGAGTGGTTCCATCGAATCGCCGAGCCGTACACGGTGATGTGGTGGGTGCCCGAGGGCCATCTGCCGCCGCTCGACGAGGCCACGGCCCGTCTGGACCTGCTCCGGGCGCAGGGACCGGGCCCGGAGGCGTTCACGTTCAAGGAGTTCTACGACAGCAGCGACGCCGCGTACCTCCCGGCGGCGGCGGAGGTCAGGAAGTAGGCCAGGTCCCCCTCCAGGCCGCGGCCCATGGTCGACAGCCGCACGGGTGACGCCTTCAGCGCCTCGTGCAGGCCGTCCACCGGCACGCTCACGATCTCGTGGCGCGTGGCCAGGGGCGCGGCCTGCTCGCGTATCGCCGCCCCGAACGCGCCGGGCAGATCCGGCACGACGACCCGGGCCGGGGCCAGCGCGACCCGGCCGTACGCGGTGAGCGAGTGGTGCGACACCCCGACGTGCCGCTCGCGGCTGTCGCCCTCGCTGACCCGCAGCGCGGCCACGGGCCGCCCGCCCAGCACGGCGGCGGCGTTGACCGCCTCGCCGGCGGCGACGCCGGAGAACCCCCAGCGGGTGCCGGTGCCGAGGTTGCCCGGCCCCTGCGCGACCACGGCGACGTCGGCGCCGAGCACGTGCCGGGCGGCCAGCAGACCGGTGTGGAGCGTGACGGCCTCGACGTCCCCGCCGAAGGACTGGCCGGTCGTCACCACCCCGCACAGCCAGTCGCGCTCCCGCAGCGCCGCGCACGACATCGAGAACCAGGCCGGCAGTGCCCCGCCGTCCTGCATCACGTACGCCACTCTGGTCTCCGGGGCGTCCGCGTAGAGGCCGCACAGGATCGCGGGCAGGGCGGAGTGCAGGTCCGCGACGACCACGGGCATCCCGCCGACCGAGTCCGCCTCCCGCAGCGCCTCGTGGTGCGGCGACCCCTGCTCGTCCGCGCCGAGCACGGTGGCCTGCAAGGGGGTGTAGCGTGCCTTCACCAGGTGACCGGGGCCGGAAGGATCTTGCGGCAAACGGTCCGGGACGGCCACCACCATGGCGTACCCTCCCGTACCGAGACCCATGGCGAGGGCGGTCGTGTTGAGCAGCACGGTGTCGCCCACTTCAGGGCGTCCCACCAGCGGGGGATAGGCGAGGGCCCGGCACTCGCCCTCGGCGACGGCGACGTCGAGTTCCACCGCCCCCGGCCACTCGCGCCGGAGCCGCACCACTTCGCCCTTGCGCCATCTGATCACGCCGAAAAGGGTAGCGTTCTCGACTGGAAGGGAGGCCCGGATGTCGCGGCGGAAGACCGAGCGGCTGCTCAACCTGGTTATCTGCCTGCTGGCGACGCGGCGGCCGTTGAGCGCGGAGCAGATCCGGCAGGCCGTCCCCGGGTACGACCCGGACAACGACGAGGCCTTCCAGCGCATGTTCGAGCGCGACAAGAACGAGCTGCGCGAGATCGGCATCCCCATCGAGGTCCACAAGGACCCCTGGGAGGACGACCCCGGCTACCGGATCGTGCGCGAGGCCTACGAGCTGCCCGAGATCACCCTGGAGCCGGACGAGGCCGCGGTCATCGGCCTGGCCGCGCAGGTGTGGCAGCGGGCGAGCCTCGCGGAGGCGGCCGGCGGGGCGCTGCTGAAGCTGACCGCGGGCGGCGTGCACGCCGACCTCGCGGAGAGCCCCCTCGAGCTGCGGGTGGACACCCGCGACCCCGCGTTCCCCGCGCTGTGGGAGGCGGTGCGGGACCGGCGCGTGGTCGCCTTCGACTACCGCTCCGCCGGCAGCGAGTCGGTGCTGCGGCGCACCGTCGAGCCCTGGGGGGTCGTCAGCCGGCGCGGCCGGTGGTACCTGGCCGGGCACGACCGCGACCGCGGCGCCGCCCGGGTCTTCCGGCTCAGCCGGATCACCGGGGCCGTGTCCACGCTCGGGCGGCCGGGGGCGTTCACCGTGCCCGAGGGACTGGACCTGCGCGCCATGGTGGGCTACCAGGAGCTGCCGAACGAGCGGGTCGCCCTGGTGCGCGTGCGCAAGGGCACCTGCCTCGGCCTGCGGCACGCCGCCCAGGCCGTACGGACGGGTGAGGGCGAGTGGGACGAGGCCGAGGTGACCTTCGCCGACCCCGAACGGCTGGCCGGGTGGCTGGCCAGCCTCGGCCACGACGCCGTCGTGGTGGACCCGCCGGACGCGCGTGAGGCCGTGATCCGCCGTCTGAAGGGGGCGTTGCAGTGAGCTCGGACCGGCTGCCGCGGCTGCTCGCGCTGGTGCCGTACCTCATGTCGCACCCGGGCGCGCAGGTGCCCGAGGTCGCGCGGTTGTTCGGCCTGTCGGAGAAGCAGCTCGTCGACGACCTCCAGCTCGTCTGGATGTGCGGGCTTCCCGGGCACACTCCCGGCGACCTCATCGACGTCTCCTGGGACGGCGGCGAGATCCTCATCGACAACGCCGAGGCGATCGCCCGGCCGCTCAAGCTCGGCGTGGACGAGGCGAGCGCGCTGCTGGTCGCGCTTCGCATGCTCGACGAGCTGCCCGAGTTCCAGGGCCGCGACGTGCTCGGCCGGGTCATCGCCAAGCTGGAGCAGGCGGCGGGCGAGGGCGCGGCCACCGTGAGCAGCCAGGTGCAGGTGGAGATCGGCGCGGCCCCGGACGCCCACGCGGTGATCACCGACGCCGCCCGGAGGGGCCGCAGGCTGTCGCTGCGCTACTACGTCCCCGGTCGCGACGAGATCACCCCCAGGGAGGTCGACCCGCTGCGGGTCGTGCTGGTGGACGGCCGCCATTACCTGGAGGGCTGGTGCTACCGCGCGGAAGCGATGCGGATGTTCCGCGTCGACCGGATCCTGGACGTCGAGGTCCTCGACGTGCCCGTGGACCCGCCCGCCGGGGCCGAGCCGATGGACGTGACCCAGGGCGTGTTCCGGCCGTCGGACAGCGACGAGCTGGTCGAGCTGGAGCTGACCCCGGCGGGTCGCTGGGTGGCCGAGTACTACCCCTGTGAGGAGGTCGCCGAGCTGGGCGAGGGGCGTCTGCGCGTCTCGCTGCGGGCCCGCGACCAGTCCTGGCTGGTACGGCTCGCGCTCCGGCTGGGCGACAGCGGCCGTGTGCTGTCCCCCTCGTCGCTCGCCGAGCGGGTGACGGCCACCGCCAGGCAGGCGCTGGCCAACTACGAGACGGTGTGACGCCCGGATGGACGCTATGACGTGGATCTTCGTCCTGGTCGGGGTCGCGGTGGCGGGCATCGCCGCCCTCGCGTGGCCCGCGGCCCGGGTGCTGACCGCGGCGCGGGAGCTGCGCGCCGAGGTCGACCGTGCCAAGGGACGGTTCGGAATGTCCGAATAGCGGGATTTTGCCCACGAATGATGTGATTTTGAAGCTCCCGGACAGGTGAACTTAGGCGCGTGGTGCGCGTACGATCGAGGAGTAGTACCCACGGCCCTCGCGGTAAGGACACGACATGCCCAACCTCGGACCCATGGAATGGATCCTGATCCTCCTGGTTCTGATCCTTCTTTTCGGCGCCAAGAAGCTCCCGGACACCGCGAAGGCCCTGGGGCAGTCGCTGCGCATGTTCAAGAAGGAGACCAGCAAGATGAGCGAGGAGGACGAGGCGCGGCAGACCGTCAAGGCGCAGGCCGAGCCCGTCGCCCCGCCGGCGGCGCAGATCCCGCCCGCCACCCCGTCCGTCGAGGAGCGGCTGCGTACGCTTGAGGAGGAGAACCGGAAGCTGCGCGAGAGCCAGCAGCCGGTGAGCTCGCAGAACGAGCAGCGCCCCAACTAGGGCGCCCCCGCCGCCTCACACCCCACCGAGCCCAGGACGAGCTAGATGGCCCTGTTGAAACGGTCGACTCCCGCCACGCCGCCCGTCTCGCCGGAGGACGGGCGGATGACGCTCATGGAGCACATCCGCGAGCTGCGCAACCGGCTGATCAAGGCCATTCTGGCGGTGGTCGTAGGGACCGCCGTCGGGTTCGTCTACTTCGAGCCCATCTGGAACTTCCTGAAGCAGCCGTACTGCCGGCTGCCCCAGGCCCACCAGCTCAACAAGGACCAGTGCACGCTCGTCGTGAACGGAGTCTTCGACTCCTTCTTCGTGAACCTCAAGGTCGCCGTGATCTTCGGCGTGGTGGTCTCGGCCATCTTCTGGATCTATCAGCTCTGGGCGTTCGTGACGCCGGGCCTGTACCAGAACGAGCGCCGTTACACCGTCGCGTTCCTCGGGCTCTCCGTCCCGCTGTTCGCCGCCGGCTCGGGCCTCGCCTACGTCACGATGGACAAGGGCCTGTCGCTGCTGCTGAGCTTCGCCCCCGAGGGCACGCTGACGCTGGTGAGCATCAACGAGTACCTCAGCTTCGCGCTCGCGATGCTGATCATCTTCGGCATCTCCTTCCTGATGCCGTTGCTGTTGGTGTTCCTCAACGTCATCGGGGTGCTCCGGTTCAAGACGGTGTCCAAGCACACCCGCATGGTCGTGTTCCTGATGTTCGTCTTCGCGGCCGTCGCGACGCCGAGCCAGGACCCCGTGACCATGCTGGCCCTGGCGCTCCCCATGGTCGCGCTGTTCTTCGTCGCGATGGCGTTCATGTACTTCCACGACAAGAAGCGCGACATCGCCGACGCGGAGCACGCGCGGGCCATCGAGGAGGAGCTCGACGGGCCGTCGGCCGCGGAGGGCACCGCGGACTCGGTCGACGCCAGAGACTGACAGAACATCCCTCTGGTGCCGCTGGCCGGGC
Source organism: Microbispora sp. ZYX-F-249 (assembly GCF_039649665.1). Taxonomy (NCBI): domain Bacteria; kingdom Bacillati; phylum Actinomycetota; class Actinomycetes; order Streptosporangiales; family Streptosporangiaceae; genus Microbispora; species Microbispora maris. The sequence continues at coordinate 151,303 of NZ_JBDJAW010000015.1, forward strand.
GGCGGTAGGTTCCGCTCATGGCCGATGAGATCGTCGTCCTGGTCAATCCCGCCGCCCGCGGCGGTCGTACGCTGCGCCTGCTCGACCCGGTGCTGCGGCGGCTGCGGGCCGGCGGCCGCCCGGTGTCGGTGATCGTCGGGACCTCGGCCGCCGACGCGCTCGCCCGGGCCCACGCGGCCGTCGCCGGGGAGCCGGCGGCGCTCGTCGCCTACGGCGGTGACGGCCTGGTCCATCTGGCCGTGCAGGCCGTGGCGGGGACCGCGGTGCCGCTCGGGATCGTGCCCGCCGGGACCGGCAACGACATCGCCGACGCCCTCGGCATCCCTCGCAGGGATCCCCTCGCCGCCGCGGACATCGTGACCGCGGGCGCCTGCCGGACGGTCGACGCCGCGAGGCTGGGCACCGGCGAGTGGTTCGCCGGCGTCCTCGCCTGCGGGTTCGACTCCCGGGTCAACGAGCGGGCCAACGCCATGACCCGGCCGCCCGGAATGGCGAAATACCTGGTCGCGCTCGTGCGCGAGTTGCGGTCGTTCACGCCGATCCCGTTCCGGATCACTCTCGACGGGGAGACCGCCGAGCACGAGGCGATGCTGGTGGCGGTGGCCAACACCCGCTCGTACGGCGCCGGAATGCGCGTCTGCCCGGACGCCCGGCCCGACGACGGCCTGCTCGACGTGCTCGTGCTGGGCGCGGTGCCCAAGGGCGAGTTCCTGCGCACGTTCCCCCGCGTCTACCGGGGCAGCCACACCGGTCACCCCGCCGTGACCCTGCGGCGGGCCCGGCGGGTCGAGATCGAGGCCCTGCACGGGGATGGGGCCGGGGATGTGGTCGCGTACGCCGACGGCGAGCGGGCCGGGCCGGCCCCGCTGACCTGCGTCGTCGAGCCGGGGGCGCTGCGCGTCCTGGTCCCGGGATCCGCGGCGTGAGGCGGCCCGGGTAAAAGGATCACCGATGGCGGACACCCGGAATCCCGTTATCGGTAGGGTTGACGGTATGAGTACGCCAGCGGAACGCTATGCCGCCTTCCGTGAGGGGCAGTCCGGAACCGGACCCGCGCTCGCCTCGTTCCGCGAACTATACGACTTCGAGCTCGACGAGTTCCAGATCGACGCCTGTCAGGCGCTGGAGGCCGGGGACGGCGTGCTGGTGGCCGCGCCGACCGGGTCGGGCAAGACGGTGGTGGGGGAGTTCGCCGTCCACCTGGCCCTGCAGCAGGGCCGCAAATGCTTCTACACGACGCCGATCAAGGCGTTGTCGAACCAGAAGTACAACGACCTGGTCAGGCGGTACGGCGCGCGCAACGTCGGCCTGCTGACCGGCGACAACAGCGTCAACGGCGAGGCCCCGATCGTCATCATGACGACCGAGGTCCTGCGCAACATGCTGTACGCCGGCTCCGGCACGCTGACCGGCCTCGCGTACGTGGTGATGGACGAGGTCCACTACCTGGCCGACCGGTTCCGCGGTGCGGTCTGGGAAGAGGTCATCATCCACCTGCCGGAGTCGGTGCGGGTGGTGGCCCTGTCGGCCACGGTCAGCAACGCCGAGGAGTTCGGCGAGTGGCTGGGGGAGGTGCGCGGCGACACCACGGTGATCGTGGACGAGCACCGCCCGGTCCCGCTGTGGCAGCACATGCTGGTCGGCAACAAGATGTTCGACCTGTTCGTCGACGAGGGCGACGGCACCCTGCGGGTCAACCCGTCGCTCATGCGGATCGCCCGCGACGAGATGCGGCTGGCCCAGGCCAGGGGCAGGCGGGGCTACTCGCGGCCGGGCCGGGGGACGACGCCGAGCCGCTCCGACGTGATCGAGAAGCTCGACGCCGAGGGCCTGCTGCCGGCGATCACCTTCATCTTCTCCAGGAACGGCTGCGACGCCGCCGTCATGCAGTGCCTCTACTCGGGGCTGCGCCTCACCACGGAGGCCGAGAGCCACGAGATCCGCCAGATCGTCGACGAGCGGACCGCGCACCTGCCCGACGAGGACCTCGCGGTGCTCGGCTACCTCGAATGGCGCGACTGCCTGGAGCGCGGGCTGGCCGCCCACCACGCGGGCATGCTCCCCGCGTTCAAGGAGGTGGTGGAGGAGCTGTTCACCAAGGGCCTGGTGAAGGCGGTCTTCGCGACCGAGACGCTGGCGCTCGGCATCAACATGCCGGCGAGGTCCGTGGTCATCGAGAAGCTCGACAAATGGAACGGCGAGACCCACGCCGACCTGACCCCGGGGGAGTACACCCAGCTCACCGGCCGGGCCGGGCGGCGCGGCATCGACATCGAGGGCCACGCGGTGGTGGTCTGGCAGCCGGGGATGGACCCTCTCGCGGTCGCCGGTCTCGCCAGCACCCGCACCTATCCGCTGCGCTCCAGCTTCCAGCCGTCGTACAACATGGCGGTCAACCTCGTCGGGCAGGTCGGCAGGGAGCGGGCGCGCACGCTGCTGGAGGACTCCTTCGCCCAGTTCCAGGCCGACCGCGCCGTGGTCGGCCTGGCCCGTCAGCTCCGCAAGGCGGAGCAGGCGCTGGAGGGCTACGCCGAGGCCATGACCTGCCACCTCGGCGACTTCGAGGAGTACGCCGCGATGCGCAGGCGGCTGTCGGACCGCGAGGCCGAGCTGTCGCGCCAGCGGGGGGCGGCCCGCCGGGCCCAGGCCGTGCAGTCCCTGGAGGTCCTCAAGCCCGGCGACGTCATCCGGGTGCCGGGCGGGCGGCGCGCGGGCATCGCCGTCGTGCTCGACCCGGGCGTCAACGGCCGGGGACACGACGGCCCGGCGCCGCTCGTGCTGACGATCGGCAAGCAGGTCAAGCGCCTGTCGGCGGCCGACTTCCCGGTCCCGGTCGAGCCGGTCGACAAGATCAGGATTCCGAAGGGCTTCAACCCGCGCTCGCCGAAGGAACGGGCCAACCTGGTCTCGACCGTGCACGCGAAGCTGGGCGACCGCGACCTCGGCAAGCCGCCGCGGGCGCGCGACCACGCCCAGGAGGACGAGGAGATCACGCGCCTGCGGCGGGAGCTGCGCCAGCACCCGTGCCACGGCTGCGACGAGCGCGAGGACCACGCCCGCTGGGCCGAGCGCTACCACAAGCTGCTCCGGGAGACCGAGGGGCTGCGCCGCCGGGTCGAGGGGCGCTCCCACGTCATCGCCCGCACCTTCGACCGGGTCTGCGGCGTGCTGGACCAGCTCGGCTACCTCGACGGCGAGACCGTCACCGAGCAGGGCCGCAGGCTCGCCTCGCTCTACACCGAGCTGGACCTGCTCACCGCCGAGTGCCTGCGCGCCGGGATCTGGAACCGCCTCGACCCCGCCGAGCTGGCCGCGTGCGTGTCCTCGCTGGTGTACGAGTCGCGGCAGGCCGACGACGTCCGCAGCCCCAAGATCCCGGCGGGCGCCACCCGCGACGCCCTCGGGGAGATGGTGCGGCTGTGGGGCGAGCTGGAGGGCATCGAGGAGGACCACGGCCTGTCGTTCGTGCGCGAGCCCGACGTCGGCTTCGCCTGGGCGGCATTCCGCTGGGCCAAGGGCCACAGCCTGGACGCCGTGCTGACCGACTGCGATCTCGCGGCGGGCGACTTCGTCCGCTGGGTCAAGCAGCTGCTCGACCTGCTGGGCCAGCTGCGGGACGCCGCGCCCAAGGGGAGCAAGGTCGCCGACAACGCCGCCAAGGCCATCGACGCCATGCGCCGCGGCGTGGTGGCCTACTCCTCCGTCAGCTGACCCGCGGCTCAGACGGCCGCGAAGCGGACCTCGCGGGTCTGCGGGTCGGCGCGCGTGAGCCGTACGGGGACGCGCTCGCCGAGCGGCAGCCGGTCGCCGTCGCAACGGGCGATCACGGCGGGCTCGGCGATCTGCACCTGCCCGCCCGGTTTGCCGTCGGTGACGTCGATGACGACGGCTTCGAAGGCCTGTCCGATCCGGGGCCGCAGCACGGCCGCCTCGACCAGGTCCACGCAGGCCCGCTCCACCCCGCCGGCCCGCCTGCCGCCCGCGGCCATCTGCTCCGGGAGCTCGGGCAGCGCCCTCGTGACCTCCTCGGGGACCGGGCCGCCCGCGGCCACGGCCAGGCAGACCTCGGTGGCGTACCGGTCGACCAGCCGCCGCAGCGGCGCGGTGACGTGCGCGTACGGCGCGCCCACGGCGGCGTGCAGCGCCCGCGCCGGAGGGGCGCCGTCGAAGGAGACGTAGGCCGCGCCGCGCAGCAGCACCGTCGACTCGTGCAGGAAGGCGGCATGGCCTGGGATCTTGGGATCGATCCCGTGCACGACCTCGGCGTACGACACGCCGTCGGGCCAGGGCACGCCGAGCGCGGCGGCGACCCTGCGGACCTTGCCGACGTCCTCCGGGCCCGCCTCGGGCAGGACCCGCAGCACGCCGGCGCCCGCGTCCAGCATCACCCGGGCGGCCGCCATGCCGGTGAGCAGCGAGATCTGGGCGTTCCACGCCTCGCAGGGATGGTTGGTGCGGAACTCCACCCGGTAGCCGCCGTCCCCGTCGGGGACCACCTGCTGCTCCGGGGTCGGCAGCGACAGGCCGCCCCTGGCCCGCTCCCGCTCCAGCCGCAGCGGCCCCACCTCGGCGAGCAGCGCGAGCGTCCCCTCCGCCCGGCCGGTGTCCACGGCCGCCTGGACGGTGTCGTAGTCGAGCCGCTCACGGCTGCGCACCAGGGCCCGGCGCAGGTCCACCGCCTCGATCTCACCGTCGGAGCCGAGATCGAGCCGCCACAGCGCCGCCGGGCGGACCTGTCCGGGCAGCAGGCTGGCCGCGCCCTCCGACAGGAGCGGCGGATGCAGCGGCACCCGCTCGTCGGCCATGTAGACCGTCTGCGCGCGCACCCTCGCCTCACCGTCGATCGCCCCGCCCGGCCGGACGAACGCCCCGACGTCGGCGATGGCGTACCAGACGCGGTAGCCCGCCCCGCGCCGCTCGATGCACAGCGCCTGGTCGAGGTCCATCGAGCCGGGCGGATCGATGGTCACCAGAGGCAGGTCGGTCCGGTCCTCCCGGGCCGTGACGGGGGACGCGGCGGCCCGCTCTGCCTCCTCCAGCACCGGGGCGGGGAATCCATCCGGCAGGTCGAAATCGCTGCGAATGCGGGCAAATCCGTCGCGGAGCCCGTTCGCTGTGTCGTCAAAGCGGATCATCGTGCGCGGCACGCGATCAACCTACCCGAGTGCGGATATTTCAGGCTGTCGGCCGATGAAGTCGCGGACAAGCCGCACGAACTCCTCCGGCCGCTCGGCCGTCACGATGTGCCCGCTGTCCAGTTCCTCGTAGGAGGCGCCGGGGATGGCGGCGGCCAGCTCGCGGGTGTTCTCCACGGGGACCAGCGCGTCGCGGGCGCATCCGATCACCAGGGTCGGCGCCTGGACCCGCGGCAGCAGGCCGCGGACGTCCATCCGCAGGGCGAGGTCGATCTGCCGGAGCCTGTCGGCATTGGCCCGATAGGCGGTCGCGAGCTCCTCCACGGCCGCCCGGCCGATGGAGTTCAGATGCTCAGGGCTGAAGGCGATCAGCATCGTGTACCGCGCGAAAGCGGCGGCGTCACCGGCGAGATCCCGCCAGAGGGTCAGCGCGTTGCGGAAGTACTCGTCACCCGGTCCGGCCAGGCCCGCGACCAGCACGAGGTGGCGGACCAGGTCGGGCCGGACGGCGGCGAGCGCGGCGGACACCAAGGCGCCCATTGAGTGCCCGGCCACGTCGGCGGGCCCCTCTCCGAGATCATCGATCACCGCGGCGAGCTGTTCGGCGAGCAGCTCGATCGTGAGCTCGCCCCCGTCGTCCCGCGCCGCGTCGCTGCCCGAAAGATCCGGCAGCACCACCGTGCCGGTGTCCGCGAACGCCCCGGCCACACCGTCCCAGGATCTCGAGCCCGGGTTGCCCCCGTGCACCAGTACGAGCGGGCGGCCCTCGCCCATCACCCGGTACGGCACGCGCGCCGTGCCCACCGTGATCTCTTTCATGTCCGTCTCCCGTCCTCGTGTCGCCGGATGCCGGAGACACTGCCAGGGGCGTGGGGCGATGAGGAGGGGAGAGGGTCGCCTAGGACCGGCTCTCCTAGCGTTCGCGGGACAGAAAGGGAGCCGGGGCGCTCAGGATGGATGACATGAAGATGGACCGGACCAGGCTGGCCGACTTCCTCCGCCGTTCCCGCGAGCGGCTCCGGCCGCAGGAGGTCGGCCTGGCCGCCGGGCCCAGGCGCCGCACGCCCGGCCTGCGCCGTGAAGAGGTGGCCCAGCTGGCCGGGGTGTCGGCCGACTACGTGATGCGGCTCGAGCAGGCGCGCGGCTCCCAGCCGTCGGCTCAGCTGCTGACCGCGCTCGCCCGGGCTCTGCGGCTGACCGACGACGAAAGGGATCACCTCTACCTGCTGGCCGGCCACCGCCCGCCCGAAGGGGCGCGCGCCGGAGAACAAGTCCGTCCCGGCCTGCTCTATCTCCTCGACCGGCTGGGCGAGACGCCGGCCCAGCTCCTCACCGACCTCGGGGATCTGCTCGCGCAGAACGCCCTCGCCGAGGCCCTGTTCGGATGCGTGTGCACCGTCACGGGACCGGACCGGAACATCGTGTGGCGCTGGTTCACCGACCCGTCGGTGCGCGAGCCGTACCCCGCCGAGGAGCACGACCGCCTCAGCCGCCTGCACGTCGCGGACCTGCGCGCCGCGGCGACCCGTCGTGGCTACGATCGCCCTTCGAGCTCCCTGGTCGACCGGCTCGGGGCGGCGAGCGAGGAGTTCGCAGCGCTCTGGCAGCGGCACGAGGTCGCCGTGCGCCGCGTCAGCCGGATGCGCGTCGTGCATCCGTCCGTCGGGCCCATCGAGTTCGACTACGAGATGTTGCAGACGCAGGCCGCGGACCAGCGCCTCCGCCTGTTCACGCCGCCGCCCGGTTCCCGGAGCGTCGAGGCTCTGGAGCTCCTCCGTGTCGTGGGCCCGGAGACCGCCCACCGCACGCACCGATGAGGGGCTCCCGCGCGGCGGGGCTCAGGCCAGCGCGGCGAGCAGGCGGTTGAGCGGGCTGTCCAGGCCGTACTTCTCCGACAGGGCGACCAGCCGCTCGGGATCGCGCGGCGCGGCGGGCAGGGTGACGTCGACGTCCGGGATGGGGACGTCGCGGGCCACCCGGACGACGAGGGGGGCGACCTCCAGGTAGTCGCGGGCGGCGGCGAGCTTGTTGCGGGCCCCCGCCGGGAAGCCGTCGGCGCCGCCGTCGTCCAGGGCGGCGAGCAGCGCGGACAGCGACCCGAAGCGCGTGACGAGGGCCGCCGCCGTCTTCTCGCCGATTCCGGCGACGCCGGGCAGGCCGTCGCTCGGGTCGCCGCGCAGCGTCGCGAAGTCGGCGTACGCCCGGCCCGGGATGCCGTACTTCTCGCGGACGAACGCCTCGTCGATGATCTGAAGGTTACGAATACCCCGTACTGTGTAAAGGGCCCGGCACGGCTTCTCGTCGTCCACGAGCTGGAACAGATCACGGTCGCCGGTCACGATGTCCACGGCGGAGGTCGCGGCGGTCGCGTAGGTGCCGATCACGTCGTCGGCCTCGTAGCCCGCGACGCCGACGCGGGCGATGCCGAGCGCGTCCAGGACCTCCTCGATCACCGGGACCTGCGGGGCCAGCGTGTCCGGCACCTCCTCCTCGTCGCCGGTCGCGACCCGGTGGGCCTTGTACGACGGGATCGCGGCCACCCGGAACGCCGGCCGCCAGTCGGCGTCCATGCAGGCCACGATCTGGCCGGGGGAGTGCTGCCGCACCAGGGTGGCGATCATGTCCAGGAGCCCGCGCACCGCGTTGACCGGCATGCCGTCCGGCGAGGTCACCGACTCCGGGACCCCGTAGAAGGCGCGGAAGTACAGCGACGGGGTGTCGAGAAGCATCAGCACCCTGCCATTGTCACGCCTGTCAGGGGTGCGATGGGCCCTCTCCGGTCACCGCGACTGCCAGCAGGCAGGTGTCGTCCTCGGGATTGGGGCCGCCGATCGCCTCCAGCAGGCCGTCGAGGCCCGCGTCGAGATCCGCGCCTGCCGCGCCGAGTCCGGTCGCCACGGCCGCCTCCACGATGAGGGACACCCCCGCGCCGATGTCGCGCGAGCGGCGCTCGGCCAGGCCGTCGGTGAACATCAGCAGCAGGTCGCCGGGCTCGAGGCGGACGTCGGCCACCCCGTACGGCTGGCTCGACGTCGCCCCGAGCACGACTCCCCGGGGCGCCCCGAGCTGGCGCGCGCCCCCGCGGCGCACCAGTATCGGGGCGGGGTGACCCGCCTGTGCCCACGTGAAAAGGCGGGTCTCCGGGTCGAAGTGGCCGCACACCGCGGTCGCGGTGGTGTCGTCCAGCCGGGTGAGCACCATGGTGTTCAGCCACGTCAGCAGCATGCCGGGGCAGGCGCCGGTCATGCTCAGGCCGAGCAGCGCGTGCCGCAGCTGCGCCATCTCGGCGATCGCCGGCAGGCCGTGCCCGGACACGTCGCCCACCGCGAGGAACATGCGGCCGTCGGGCAGCGGGGCGGCGTCGTACCAATCGCCCCCGAGGCTCGACGCGCGGCCCGCCGGGACGTACCGCACGGCGATCCGGGCGTAGGGCAGGTCGATCGACGCGCCGGGCTCGGGCAGGATCGCCTCCCGCAGTGCCAGCGTGACGCGGCGCTCCTCGACGGCTCGTTCCCGCCGCTCCGCCCACCGCCGTCCGCCGATGTTCTTGCCCGGAAGGGTGCCGACGGGGGCGGCGCCGGGCGTCGCGCCCGGGTCGCGGTCGTCCGCGGGGGGAAGGGCCGGCCTTGTGCCGCCCACTACGCCGACCATTTGTCTCGCTCTCGATGGTGCTCGTGCGTTGCCGTTCGGACGTTCTGTGACCGTCCTGACGCGGAGCGTAGCAGTCCTGCATTAGCACGAGGGTTGGTTTTCTTCTATGCCGTGGAATAAGCCAGAGCCCCGCGAAGCTCGCCCGCGTGGCGGCTGTGGTACAAGCACCTGCGTGTGTCGCGGGAGCCCACCCTCGTTAGATTAGGTCGCGTGACGACGATGTCCCAGGAACCTTCCGACCTGTATCCCACGACCCGTCCGGCAGCCGTACGGGAGGCCGTCGGCCGCGCCGGTCTCGACGCGCTGCTGCTGACGCCCGGCCCGGACCTGCGTTACGTGACCGGCTACGACGCCCTGCCGCTGGAACGTCTGACCTGCCTCGTCGTGCCCGCGTCCGGCGAGCCGTTCCTCATGGTGCCGCGCCTGGAACTGCCGGCCGCCGAGCACTCGCCGGCCTCCCGGCTCGGCGTCGAGTTCGTGGCGTGGGACGAGACCGACGACCCGTTCGCCGAGGTGGCCCGCCGCCTGGGCCGGGTCGCCCGGGTCGGGCTCGCCGACCGGATGTGGGCGATGCAGTCGCTGCGGTTCCGGGCGGCCATGCCCGGGGCCGAGCAGCTGCTGGCCGGGAGCGTGCTGCGCGAGCTGCGCATGCGCAAGTCGCCGGCCGAGGCCGCGGCGCTGGCGGAAGCGGGGGCGGCCATCGACGCCGTGCACAACCTGGTGCCCCGGTTCCTCAAGGCCGGCCGCACCGAGCGCGAGGTCGGCAAGGACATCGCGGAGGCGATCGTCGACGCGGGCCACGCGCGGGTCGACTTCGTGATCGTGGGCTCGGGACCGAACGGCGCCAGCCCGCACGCCGAGCTGAGCGACCGCGTCATCCGGCCCGGCGAGCCCGTCGTGGTGGACATCGGCGGCACGATGCCGAGCGGCTACTGCTCCGACTCCACCCGGGTCTACTGCGTGGGCGAGCCCCCGGCGGAGTTCGCGGCGTACTACGAGGTGCTCAAGCGTGCCCAGGAGGCCGCCTGTGCCCACGTGCGGCCGGGTGTGAGCTGCGAGTCGGTGGACGCCGCCGCCCGCGAGGTGATCGCGGAGGCGGGGTACGGCGAGTACTTCATCCACCGCACCGGCCACGGCATCGGCCTGGAGACGCACGAGGAACCGTACATCGTCGCCGGCAACACCGAGGAGATGCGGCCGGGGTTCGCGTTCTCCGTGGAGCCGGGAATCTATCTACCGGGACGGCACGGCGCCCGGATCGAGGACATCGTCGTCTGCGGCGAGACCGCCGGCGAGCGGATGAACCACACCACCAGGGACCTGGTCGTCGTGGACTGATACGGCCGTCCCTTGGTAAGGGTCGTCTCTCGCCGCCCTGTCGCTCCGATCGCCGGAGTGGCGATTCGAGCTATAGTCGCTTCGTCCTCGGCGGTCTAGGCTGCGCGTGGGGGCAGTGCAGTGCCAGGCGGGCCCGTCCGTTGTGGAGGCTTGAGTTGACGCAGGTGGTCACTGCTGCCGACGGCCGTGCCCTGGCGGTGGACTCCATCGGGGCGCCCGACGGCAAACCGGTCTTCCTGCTGCACGGCACACCGGGCAGCCGTCACGGTCCCCGCCCCCGAGGAGTCGTCCTGCAACGACTGGGCGTCCGGCTGATCTGTTACGACAGGCCGGGATACGGAGGATCCAGCCGGCGACCGGGACGCACGGTGTCCGACAGTGCCGACGACGTCAGCGCCATCGCGGACGAGCTGGGCCTCGGAGCCTTCGGCGTCGTCGGCCGGTCCGGGGGCGGGCCGCACGCTCTGGCCTGCGCCGCCCTGCTGCCCGGCCGGGTGGAGCGGGCCGCCGTGCTCGTCGGACTGGCGCCGGCGGACGCGCCGGATCTCGACTGGTTCGCCGGGATGACCAGGTCGAACGTCGAGGAGTACACCTCGGCGGACGTGGACGCCTCGGCGGTCGAGGCCGACCTGGCCGAGCGCACGGACCACATACTGCACGATCCGGAGTATCTGCTCAGGTTCCTGCTGCCCGAGCTGACCAGCTCCGACCGCCGGGTCATCGAGGATGTGGCCATCCGGCGGTTGCTGATCGACACCTACGCGGAGGCGTTGCGGCGCGGGCCCGACGGCTGGATCGACGACGTGCTGGGCGCGCGCCGGCCCTGGAAGTTCGAGCTGTCCGACATTGCCGTTCCGGTCCTGCTCTGGCATGGGGCGGACGACAAGTTCTCTCCGGTCGAGCACACGCGGTGGCTGGCCGGCCAGATCGCGCACGCCACGCTCAGAGTCGAGCCGGGGGTGGCGCACTTCGGCGCCGTGGAGGTGCTTCCGCAGGTCCTCAAGTGGATGGTGGACCCGGCCGCGCGATCGCGGTTCGCGTCGGCCGGGACGGGTTTCGCGCGCTGATCAGAATGGCTGCGGGTCCAGTGTGCGGCTCACCAGCCGCCCTGCCCGCAGCGTCGTCACGGTCGGATGGTCGTCGCCCAGCACCGCGGCGAGCTGGCCGAGGAGCGTCTCGCGCTCGGCGGCGCCGTCCGTCGACCCCAGGCGTTCGCGCACCAGCAGCAGGTTGGCCTGGCACCGCATCGTGTCCGGGTGCCGCGGGCCCAGAGATCCGCTCATCCGGTCCAGGGTGTCCTCCATTATCGCGGCGGCGTGCTCCAGCCGGCCGGCGTCGGCCAGCATCGCCGCCTCGGCCGCCTTCGCGGCCAGGTGATAGGGGTGGCCGGGGCCGAGCTTGGCCGAGAAGCCGGCGGCCGCGGCTCCGGCCTCCGCCAGCGCCTTGTCCTGGTCGCCCCTCTGGTGGAGTGCGTTCGCGAGGTTGAGCCTGCAGACGAGCGTGTGGGGATGGTCCTCGCCGAGCCGGCTCCGGTATATCTCCAGGACCTCCTCGATCTCCCTCTCCGCGTCGTCGGCCCGGTCGAGGCCCAGCAAGGTCAACGCCCGGCCGAGGCGGCAGGTGAGGGTGTCGAGGTTGTCGTCTCCGAAGCGCCGGCGCAGCAGCGCCCATGCCTCCCGGAACCTCTCCTCCGAAGTTTCCAGGGCTCCCGTGGCCCGCAGCGCCATCGCGTACACCACCTGGGCGTTCATGCTGACGGGCGAGCCGCTGCCCAGATGCTCGTTGCACTCGGCGACGGTCTTCGCCATGCGCGCGGCGGCATCGTCGTAGTCGCCGGCCTCCAGCAGGTCGCGGCACAGGTTGACCGCGCTGAACAAGGTGAAGGGATGGGCCGTGCCGAGCACCGAGCGGCGCTGTGCCAGGGTCTCCTCGTCGAGCTGCAGCGCCTCACGGAACCTGCCGTTGACCCGGTGGGAGGCGGCGAGGTTGTTCCCGGAGGACAGGGTGCCCGGCTCGTCGACGCCATGGGTCGCGCGCCAGACCCGGTAGGTCTCCTCCTCGATCGCCAGCGAGCCGGCGTAGTCGCCCAGGGCCCGCAGGTCCGCCGCGAGGCTGCCGGCGGTCAGCAGGGTATGGCGATGGTTGCCCAGAACACGCCGCTGGTCGGCGAGGGTGCTCTCGTTCATCGCCCGGGCCTCCTCGAAACGGCCCAGGCCGCGGATGATGTTCCCGAGATTGAACCTGAGGTGCAGCAACTGCCGCTCGAGCCGGATCGCGGCGTCCCGGTCGCTCTCGGCCGCCAACATGTCCTCCCACACCGCGGCGGTGCTCCTGCCGAACTCCTCGGCCTGCTGCAGGTCGCCGCGCAGCCACACGTAGCGGAGGCGGTCGATGAGCAGCGTGCGGACCGACTCCTGAGCGGAGTGGGCGGCGCGTACGGGTTCCAGGTGCGGCCAGATCATCCGGTACCTGGGCCAGTTCGCCGGGTCGTCGACGTCCTTCTCCGGCCGGGCGGCCGCCAGCACCCCCTGCACGTCCCGGCGGGCCGCCGCGCGTTCCTCCTCCGTCATCCGCTCCTGCGCGACCGCCTGGAGCATGAGGTGGACATGGATGCGCCGCGCGCGGGTGTCGTTCTTGATCAGGGCCAGCCGGTTGAGCTCCCGCACCAGCCTGGTGATGTCCTGCGACTCCGCGAGCGTCGGGTCAAGGGGCCGCAGCAGCTCCACCATGGCCCGGGAGTAGAGCAGGTCGACGGCGATGTTGGGAGCCATCACCGAACAGAGCTCGAACAGCCGGGCGGCGGCGGCGGACCTGTCCCGCAGTTTGTCCAGGGAGAGGTCCCATGCCTTGGACAGTGATTCGGGATAGTCGGCGAGCCTGCTCTGCGAAATCGCCCGGAGGGGCTGTGCCCTGAGCTGGTCCAAGTAGGCGTCCACGGAGATGTTGGTCTCCGCGAGCCAGGCGCCGGCGGCGGCGACCGCCAGGGGAAGGTCGCCGAGAGCCTCCGCGACGTTGCCCGCCTCGGCCGCGCTGACAGGGGTCTCGCCGACCCGGCGGAGCAGATGCGAGACGCTCTCCTCACGGCTGAACACGTCGACCTGGACCGGGTGGGACTGGTGTTCCCACTCCCGGTTGCGTGAGGTGATCAGCACGTGACCACTGCCCCCGGGCAGGAACGGGGTGATGCTCTCCACGTCGTCGGCGTTGTCGAACACCAGCAGCCACCGCCGGGCGAACTCACCCTGGCCCAGCGCCTGCCTGACCGCGGGAACGACCTCGGCGGTGGTCGGCGCGAGACCGTCCGCGGCGGGGCCGCGCATCCGGGCGACCAGGTCGGCCAGCGACGCGTCGACGAACTGGGGCTGCTCACAGTCCACCCACCACACCAGGTCGTACGCCCCGGCGAAGCGGTGGGCGTACTCCATCGCGATCTGGGTCTTGCCCATGCCGCCGCTGCCCAGGATCGTGAGCGGGCGCATCACGGCGGTGCCGTTCTCGCGGAGTTCGTCGCGGATGTGGCGGAGGATGTCCTCCCGCCCGGTGAACAGCTTGTTCTTGGCGGGGGCCTCGAAGATTCGCGGTGCGGTGCCGGGGTAGCGGGCGCCGAGCGTCCGGGCGGGTGGCGGGGCGCCCATGTCGACCATCTCGAGAAGCTGTGCGACCGCCTCGCTCTCCGGCAGGTCGGCGAGGAAGGCCGCGGTGGCGGACGACAGCGGGGCCACGGGCCGTGCGCTCGCGGTGTACACGGCGTACGCCGGCTGCCGGGGGGACAGGATGCCGCGGACCTTCTTGATGTACGCCGGAGTGACGACGGCGAGGACGGATGCCAGGCTTTCGCTCCACTGGTCGTTGTCGGCCTCGTCCAGCGGGTCGCGGACCGTGAGGCCGGCCGCGGTGAGGACACCGCCGATCCACTCCGCCCACGCCTGGTCCTCGGGGAGGTAGTCCAGCAGGATCTCGTTGGGAGGCTTGCGGATGAACCGCTGCCGGGTGCGCAGGCGCACCGCCTCGTCCAGGTAGGGCATCGCGGACACCGCGCCGTCGGTGAGCCTGGCCGTGAGCCGCTCGTACGCCGAGCGCAGGGATCCGGGTTTGCCCGGAGGGTCGCCGAAGACGGCCAGGATCTCCTCGTAGGCGTAGAACGCCTGGTAGGGCACCTCGACGGCGGACCAGTACTCCTGCCGGCCGGCGTCGGTCAGACCGGCGGGCAGGCCGCGGAAGGCGTGGAAGGCGAACGCGCGGCCGACCTCCATCTTGTCCATCTCCGCCTGGTCCACCCGCATGGGGACGGGCAGGATCCGGATGTCCCTGGACAGCATGCGCTCCTGGACGGTCCTGGCGACCTGGGCGCCTCCCAGGATGCCCTGGTTGCTCAGCGTGAAGCAGTCGACGAGCACGTCCGGCAGGTGCATGGTGCAGATGTCGGCGACGTCGCTCAGCCCCGTGCGGCTGTCGATGAGGACGTAGTCGTAGTCGCGCCTCATGTCCGCGCGGAGCTCGTCGAAGAAGTCGGCGCCGTGCAGCACGTCGAAGAACAGGTCCCAGTCCATGGCGCTGACCGTGCGGGTGTAGTCCAGGTTCTGCCGGCCGCGGGGCAGGTAGTCCAGGACGCCGCCCTCCGGGAAGGACCAGTCGAGGGAGAAGACGTACGGCCGCACCCGGGCCTGCTCCTGGATCACCCTGCGGAGGCGGGCCCGGGCGTCGGCCGGCTTCCCCTCGGCCGGCAGGGCGCGCCGCGCCGCCCACTCGTAGCTGCGGATCAGGTCCACGATGCCGGGCTCGCCCGCGACGGAGATGTCGATGAACGGCTGGTAGAACCGGTAGAGGCCGGGGGAGTCGAGGTCCCAGTCGGCGACGAGGACGCGCTTTCCGTTGGACGCGAGGATCCACGCGACGTTGGCCAGGGCCATCGTGCGCCCGGTGCCGCCCTTGTACGAATAGAAAGTGACGATCTGGCCGTCGCGGGTGCGCGGCTGCCTGCTGTCGTCCATGTCAGCCATGTGTCTCCTCGCCGAGAATGTCCGGTGGCGGAGTGAGGGTGCCGGGCCCGGGCCCGCCCGCGAGCCGGTGCCGCGGCGACGCGACATCGTCCGGGCCGGGCTTGGGACCGTGCCGGAAGTACTGCCGCTCGGCCTCCACCACCAGGCGCGGCATGATCGAGGCGAAATGTTTCAGGGAGCGGACGCCGGCGACGGCCTCGCGGGCCGACTCCGTACGGAGCGCTCCGGCCTGTTCGAGAAGCCCCCTGGTCCGCTCCGCGAGCCGGTTCGCACGCTCACCCCCACGGGGATCGGGCACCAGGAGAGGAACCACCCAGGGTGGTAGATTCCGGACGAATGCCTCCAGTCGTCCCGCGGCGTGTTCGTCCGCGACGAACCAGGGATCGATGAGCGCCACGCCGGGCAGCCGGTCAGCTTCGGGCTTCAGGACGTCCTTGACCACGGCCGCGAACTCCAGCCGCTCGGCGACGCCGGCCGCGTACTCGGCCAGGGAGAGCTCCTGCTCGTCCGGGAACGGCCGCCAGAGCCACGGGCTGGTCCCGTACCGGCGGGGGTCGGCGCCCGCCGGCAGGGCGGCGAGGGCCGGCGCGGCCACGGTCACCTCGAAGACCGGGTGGGCCTCGGCGGAGGGAAACGGGCTGTCGGCCGCCATGATGTCCGCGATCTCCGAGGGTCCGACGGGGGATTTCTCGGCGAGCTCGACGATCCGCCGGGCCAGCCGGTCGAGCACCGCGTGGTAGGAGCCGCGCATCGGAGCGATCTTGAGTAGTGCGCGCAGGCCGTGCTCCGCGTAGCCGGGCACGGGGTCGGCGTCGATCTGGAGCAGCTCCGGCCGGTCCGCGCCGTCGGGCAGCGGCGCCCACAGCACGGGGACGATCCGGGTGAGCGGGTCCGCCACCCCGGCGTCGACCATCCGCTGCCGGTAGCAGGCCCATTCACGCCCCGGCCAGGACCTGGCGAAGTACCCGGGGGAGTACAGCGCGACGAAGACCTCCGCGGAGCCGAGGGCGCGGGACAGCCACGCCTTCCAGTCCGTGCCGGCGCGGACGTCCTGGTCGAAGGAGCCCGGGGAGATGCCGAGGTCGCGGCGGGCGAGTGCCCGTACGGCCCTGTTGAGGTCGCGGAAGAACGGCCGGACCCACTGGTCGGGATCGGCGCCGGAACTGCCCGGCAGGGGAGGCGAGTGGGCGTAGCTGAGGAAGAAGTAGCCGCCATGCCGTTCCCAGGGGGCGTTCCGGGTGGTGTCGGTCATCGCGGCTCCTCGAAGCTGGTGCCGAGTGTGCTCACGTCGAGCGCGAGCGGTTCGACGCGGTGGTGCATGAGGATCTTCTGGATGCGCTGCGCCAGGAGCCAGACCACGGTGTGGTACTCGTTCGACCTGCCGAGCCGGTGCAGTCCGAATATGCCGTGCGCCTCGTACAGGGCGATCTCCTCGGCGAAGATGTGCAGGTTCTCCCCCGCGAACCGCTCGACCGACCCGACGATCTCGGGAAAGCCGTCCGGCGCAGGCGCCCAGATGACCGGCAGGATGCAGGTCTGGTGAACCGAGGCGGAGGGGTTCAGCCGCACGACGCGCCGGCGGGAGAAGCCGTGCCACTCCATCGCGCACCACTTGCTCCGCATGTACGGCGCCATCAGCAGGGGGATGAACACCTGGCAGGTTCCGAGCGCGTCGAGCAGCTCGCCCTCCCAGCGTTCGCCGCCGCCCATGGACCTGTCGATGAAGCCGTACGGCGCGCCCGGGATGCGGGGCACCAATACCGCCAGGTCCACGCACAAATCATTGAAGAATCGCATGGCGAGCTCGTTGGGGCCCGGCGGCGTGTTCTTCTCCGTGTGCGCGTAACTCATAAAGAACAGCGGCGCCCGCGGATCAAGATCGGCGAAAGCCCGATCGCCCAACCCGCACACCCCGCTTTCTTATATCGCTTTGATGGTAACCATTTCTCCCGGAGAACTTCCGGGGGTTCGCGAGGTCAGTTTCCGGCCCAGGCGCCGGCGGTCGCGCGCATGCCCGCGACGAACCGGGCGCCGTGCGGTGTCAGGGTTCCGGAGGCGGTCAGGGCGTCGATCGCCTCGTGGATCCGCGCGCTGAGCCTGCCGAACCTGGTGCGGGCGTCGGCGCCGGGCGTGACACGCCACAGCTCCGCCTGTGCCAGCCGGGCGTAGGTCTCCCGGAGAGTCCGGGCGGGGGCCTCGGAGGTGACCTCGACGAGGCCGTGCAGCGTCGTCAGCGCGTCCAGTTTGGCGAACTGGAACTCGCGGAGCAGCGCGGCCTCGAGGCCGCCGGTGCCCGGCGGCGCCAGCCCGACCGCGCCCAGCGGATGCCGGGGGCCGCCGGCGCGGTGCCCGCGGGGCGGCCCGGGGCGCAGCGGCACCACGGCCCGCAGTCCCGCCCCGAGCGCACGGGCGTAGGCGGGGGTGTCCTGCTCCAGGCGCTTGCCCGCGGCCTCCAGACAGGTCCTCCAGCCTTCCCAGCGGTTCTCGCTGAGACGCCCCGCCGGACGCCAGCCGGGGCGTCCGCGGAAGGCGTCGAGGTCGTCCACGAGGACCGTGCGAGCGCCGAACCCGGCCGACCGCACGGGCAGCCAGCGCGGGTCCTGTCCGGTGACCCGCCGTCCGGCCGCGAACAGCCCCCGGGAGGAGACCGAGACGCGGACGGTACGGCCCGCCTGCGGCCCCAGCCGGAGCACCCCCAGCGCCGGCAGGTGCAGGGAGCCGTCGCGTACGGGGAGCGGCACCTCGGCCTCCATCCCGGCGTGCAGGGCGGCCGAGGCGGCGATCCCCGCCAGGTGGGCGAGGTCCAGCGTGGCACGGGCCGCGCGCGGCGGACGCAGGCAGCGCGACGCCCACACGGCCGTGCAGGGATGCGCGAGGACCTCCGCCACGGCCGCCGGCCGTTCGAGGTCCACCCGGGCGAGCAGGGCCAGGCCCTCCCGGGCCGCCTCCTCCAGTTCACCCGCTCCGTCCGGCAGCCCGGAGCCGACGCGGGCGACCAGCGCCCTGGTCAGCGACAGCCCGGCCTGCGCGAGCGCCGCCACCGCCGCGGGATCCCCCGGGCCCCGCGCGAGCGAGTCGAAGTCGGCAGGGGACAGCGTGTGGGCGGCTCTCCCGGCGGCGCCGGCTCCCGGGGCGGGGGCCGCTTCCGCGGCCGGGACGACGCGACCGGCGAGCGCCTTGAGGTCCGGGCAGTAGACGGAGGGATTGGCGAAGCCGCTCCCCGTCCGGAAACGGTGCGCGTACAGGCCGCCGCCGCACACGCGGACCACCTCGCAGGACCGGCATGTCTCGCACAGCGCCGCCAGGCCGCCGCGCCGGGCCGCCGGGCCGGGAAGGGCCGCCACCGCGTCGACCGCGTGCGTGCGCACGTTCAGCCCGGTCTCGGGCGCTCCGTCGAAGGCCGTCTTCAGCGAGTCGGCCTGCTCCCAGCCGCCGTCGGTCTCGATCACCAGCAGGTTCACCGGATCGAGGCCCACGGACTCGCCCAGGCTGGGCCCTCCGGCCGCGGCGGACAGCATCGAGTCGAACAGGCGGATGGCGACCGGACGGCCGTCGGAGGCCCACCGGGCGTGGACGCGGCCCAGCCAGTCCGCGTACGGCGTGCCCCCGCCGGGCCGGGGCGGCGGGTGGTCCCAGGTCGCGTGGGGGAGGAGCAGGTCGAGGCTGGGCGGCGACTCCGCGAGCAGCGCCTCATAGACCGCGATCGGGTCGTTGGCCGGATCGACCGTGCACAGCAGCCCGGCGTAGAGGTGCCGGTACTCCCGCCGCCTCAGCAGTTCGAGGGCGCGGCGGACGTGGGGATGGCTGCTCCGCCCGTCCGCAAACCGGCGGTGCCGGTCGTTGGCCGCGCGGTCGCCGTCGAGGGACACCCCCACACGCACCGCGTACTCGTCGAAGAGCGCGCACAGCGTCTCGTCGAGCAGCACGCCGTTGGTGTGCACGCGCAGATCGAGCCGGCACACGGGATCGACGCGGGAGCGGAGCACGGCCAGGACCTCACGCAGCCCCGCGGCCCCGAGCAGCAGGGGCTCGCCGCCGTGCAGCACCACGCGTATCTCGCCGAGGCCGTGCGCGGCCGCGTGCTCGGCGATCCGCCGGGCCGCCCACCGTACCGTCGCCCCGCCGATCGCCCGCGGCTTGCGGCGCCAGCTCTGGTCCGCGTGCTCGTAGACGTAGCAGTGGTCACAGGCCAGATCGCAGCGATTGTGGACCTTGAGGACGTACTCGGTGACCAGAGGCGGCGCGGCGCCGTCAGATGGCCGAATTGAACACCGCCGTCCGGGTCTTTTCCGTCTCCCCCAGCACATGCGTCACCAGGCGGTTCACGGCGCCGTCCGCGTCGGCGGTCAATTCCGCGAGCGACACGTCCCGCAAATCGGGGATTCCAATTCGACCGTCATTCACGACCGTTTCCTCCTGGGTATCGGGGCAGACGCCGGAGGGTGGCGGAGAGGGCTTTTTCAGCGTAGATCACGGTAACGGTGTTGTCATCAGTGTGCGCGGGCGCGGGACACTCACCGAGGCGGCCGTCCGGTGACGATTCCCCGGGAAGGTCCCGCCGCCGCTACCGTTGCTCGGGTGGAGGAGATCGATCGCCGAATCGTCACCCTGCTGGCGACTGACGGCCGGATGAGCTTCACCGATCTGGCCAAGGAGACCGGACTGTCGGTCTCCGCGGTTCACCAGCGGGTACGCAGGCTGGAGAAGCGCGGTGTCATCCGCGGATACGCCGCTCTCGTGGACTACGACGAGATCGGCCTTCCGCTGACCGCGTTCGTCTCGATCAAGCCGATCGACCCTTCCGCGCCGGACGACGCGCCGGAACGGCTGAGCCATCTGACCGCCATCGAGGCGTGCCACAGCGTCGCGGGCGATGAAAGTTACATCCTCAAGGTCCGCGTCGCCTCTCCGCTCGCCCTGGAGGAACTGCTCCAGCAGATCCGCGCGTCGGCCAACGTGAGCACGCGCACGACCGTCGTCCTCAGCACGCCGTACGACTACCGGTCCCCGGTGATCGAGAAGGAGCTGGGCGGCGACGTGACCGGCTGAGCGCCGTCTCCCTCCCGCGGGAAGTGCGCCCGCAGCCGGGCGTACGCCCCGGGGGGCGCGCCGAGGCGGTCGAGGCCGAGCAACGCGGCGCCCACGATCGGCGGCACGCCGGTCACGACGAGCCTGGCGAGCGGCGCGCGCTCGGCGTAGTGCCGCTCGACCAGCGACGTCAGCAGGGGGTGGCGGGCGGTCAGCACACCGCCGCCGAGCACGACCTCGCAGGGCACGGCGAGCAGGCCGAGCCGCCGCATGGCGACGACGCCGAGCAGCGCGATCTCCTCGGCCTGCCGCTCCACCAGCGACCCGGCGACCGCGTCGCCGTCCGCTGCCGCGGCCAGCAGGGGTGGCACGAGCGCGTGCAGCCGGTCGCCCGGCAGGTCGCCGAAGTGCAGCCCGACGACGGCCTCCTCGACCGTGGCGGTGCCGAAGCAGGTGCGCACGGCCTCGGTCAGCGCGGTCGCGGGGCCGCGGCCGTCCTCGGCGCGCACGGCGTGCCAGAGGGCCTCCTCGCCCAGGTGGTGCCCGCCGCCCCAGTCGCCGCTGAGGCGGCCGAGCGCCGGGAACCGGGCGACCTGCCCGGCGGGGGAGACGCCGACCGCGTTGATGCCGGCGCCGCAGACGACGGCGACGCCCCATCCCGTGGACGACCCGGCCCGCAGCAGGGCGAAGGTGTCGTTGCCGACGACCACGCTCGCGCCGTAGCCGCGGGCCAGCAGTTCGGCCCGCAGCCGCTCCTCCTCGACCGGCAGGTCCGCCCCCGCGACGTACGCCGCGACGTGGTCGGCGTACGGCGGCACGGCGGTCCCGCCGGCGAGGGCCCGCGACACGGTCAGGGCGATCACGTCGACGGCGGCGGCGACCCCGGCGCTCTGCGGCAGGAACGCGGGCCCGCGCGCGGCGGCGAGCACCGTGCCGTCCTCGCGGACGAGGGCGACGTCGGTCTTGCTGTTGCCGCCGTCCACCGCCAGCACGGTGCGCGGCAGCGTCACCTCGACACCGCCCAGGGCAGGAAGGCGCGGTTGGCCTCCACCAGGCGTGCGGCGAGGTCGCCGGCGAGGGACGCCTGGCCGACCAGCGGATGGGCCAGCAGGGCGTCCCTGACGCGGTCCTCGCCGCCGTGCAGGGCCGCCTCCAGGGCGAGCGACTCGTACGCCGACACGTGGGCGATCAGGCCCCGGTGGAGCGGTTCCACGGGATCGGCGGGCAGCGGGACGGCGCCCGCGGCCGTGACGGTGGCCGGGACCTCGATCACCGCGTCGTCGTCGAGGAACGGCAGCGTGCCGTCGTTGCGGGTGTTGACGACCTGGACGTCCCCGCGGTCGCCGGCGAGCGAGGCGACCAGGGCGACGGCGGCCTCGGAGTAGAACGCGCCGCCCCGCCTGTCCAGCAGGGCGGGCTTGGTGTCCACCGCCGGGTCCGCGTACATCTCCAGCAGTTCCGCCTCCATCGCGGCCACCTCGGCCGCGCGCGACGGCGAGGTCCGCTGCTCGGCCACCACGCGGTCGTGCTCGTAGAAGTACCGCAGGTAGTACGACGGCACGGCGCGCAGGTGACGGACCAGTTCCACCGGCAGGCCGACGGACTCGGCGATCTTCTCGCCGTGCTCGTCCAGCAGGCACGGCAGCACGTCGGCGCCGTCGAGCAGGACGGACCGCTCCCAGGTGAGGTGGTTGAGCCCGACGTGCCCGAGCGTGATCCGCTCGGGGGCCACGCCGAGCAGGGCGGCGAAGCGGCGCTGGAACCCGATGGCCACGTTGCACAGCCCGATCGCCCGGTGGCCGGCGTCGAGCAGCGCCCGGGTGACGATGCCGACGGGGTTGGTGAAGTCGACGATCCACGCGCCGGGCGCGAGCGCGCGCACCTTCTCGGCGATGCCGAGCACCACCGGCACGGTCCGCAGCGCCTTGGCGAGGCCCCCGGCCCCGGTGGTCTCCTGCCCGACGCAGCCGCACTCCGGCGGCAGGGTCTCGTCGACGTTCCTGGCGGCCTGGCCGCCCACGCGCAACTGCAGCAGCACCGCCCCGGCCCCGGCGACGCCGTCCTCCACGCGGGTGGCGGTGGTCAGCGCGGCGGGATGCCCGGCGCGGGCGAGCATCCGCCGGGCCATTCCGGCGACCGTCGCGAGCCGGCGCTCGTCGGGATCGACGAGCGCGATCTCCGACAGCGGCAGCTCGCCGCGCAGGCGGGCGAAACCGTCGATCAGCTCCGGCGTGTACGTGGAACCGCCCCCGACAACGGCCAGTTTCATTTGACTCCCGTCAGCTTGACGCCCTCGATGAAGACCTTCTGGGCGAAGAAGAACACGACGATCACCGGGGCCATGGCCAGCAGGGTGGCGGCCATCGTGAGGTTCCACTGCACGCGGTGCACCGACCGGAACGCCGCCAGCCCCAGCGACAGCGTCCAGTTGTCCAGGTCGGTCCCCGCGTACAGCAGGGGCCCGTAGTAGTCGTTCCAGCAGTAGAAGAACTGGAAGAGCGCCACGGCGGCGATGGCCGGGCGGGCCATCGGCAGGATCACCCGCACGAGCGTCCGCAACTCGCCGCACCCGTCGACCTTCGCCGCGTCGGAGTAGTCGCGCGGAATCGTGACGAGGAACTGGCGCAGCAGGAAGATCGAGAACGCGTCGCCGAGCAGCATCGGCAGGATCAGCGGCCACAGCGTGCCGGTCAGGTGGAAGCGGGCCCAGATCAGGTAGATCGGCACCGCCACGACCTGCGGCGGCAGCATCATCGTGGTGATCACCAGCAGGAACGCCAGCCGGCGGCCGCGGAAGCGGAACCGCGCCAGCGCGTACGCCACGGGGATCGACGACACGAGCATGAACGCGGTGGCGAGCAGCGAGTAGAGCAGCGTGTTGCGGATCCAGGTCAGCAGCGGCGCCTTCGCGAAGATCTCGGCGAAGTTGCCCCAGTTCCAGGTGTGCGGCCACAGGTCGGAGGTGAGCGCCTGCCGGTCGCTCATCAGGGCCGTGAGCGCGATGAACACCAGCGGGCCGAGGAACATCAGCGCGAGCGCGATGGCCAGCGCGTGCCGGGCGACCCACAGCAGCGCGGTCCGGGTCACGATTCCTCCTCCGCGAAGCGGAACTGCCGCAGCAGGATGAGGGTGAACACCATCGCCACCGCGAACAGCACCAGCGCGAGCACGCACGCGTAGCCCATCGCGTAGTCGCGGAAGCCCTGCTGGAACAGCCACTGCGGGAACGTCAGCGTGGACTGGTCGGGGTAGCCGGGGGTGAAGACCGACCCGGCCGAGTCGGTCGCCCCGGACGCGACCCGCGCGGTCACCTCGGCCTGGGTGAAGTACTGCAGCGTCTGGATCACCCCGGTGACCAGGGCGAACATCAGCACCGGCCGGATCACCGGCAGCGTGATCGACGTGAACTGCCGCCAGCCGTTCGCGCCGTCGATGGCGGCGGCCTCGTAGAGCTGTTTCGGCACGTCGAGCAGGGCCGCCATGAAGATGACCATCAGGTCGCCGACCGACCACAGGCCGAGCAGGGTCAGCCCCCACTTCGACCAGGCCGGGTCGCCGAACCAGTCCGGCGCGGGCAGCCCGACGGCCGACAGGATCGCCTGCACCGGCCCGGTGCCCGGGTTGAGCAGGAACACGAACCCGAGCGTCCCGGCCACCAGCGGCACCAGGGCGGGCAGGTAGAAGATCGTGCGGTAGACGCCCACCCCGGCCTTCAGCCGGGTCACCAGCTGGGCGACGCCGAGGCCGAACAGCACCCGCAGCGGGACCATCACCACGACGAGCCACAAGGTGTTGCGGATCGCCGTCCAGGCCGCCTGGTCCTTGAGGAAGTACTCCCAGTTGAGCAGCCCGACCGGTTCCAGCGTGAACAGGTCGTAGCGCTGGAAGGAGAAGTAGACCGTGGACACCAGCGGGTAGACGAAGAAGATCGCGAACCCGGCGAGCCAGGGGGACAGGTAGAGCAGGGCACGCAGATTGCCACGCATCGGGAGCTCAGCCGCCCGCCGTCAGCCTGAGCTTCTCGTCGATCTTCTTGTCGACCTCGGCGAGCAGGGCGTCCAGATCGGACGCGCGCCCCGACTCCCACTTGATCTGCGCCTCCTGCAGAGTCTGCTGGTTGAAGACGGAGTTGACGTGGGCCGGCAGCGTCGTGCTGTCCGGGTTGGCGAAGACGTCGAGGAAGGTCTGGAAGCGTGGGTCCTTCTTGAGATCGGGCGACTGGAGCGCGGGCAGCGTGCTCGGCACGTTCCTGATCGCGTTCGACAGCGTCACCAGCGTGCCGGTGTCGGTGGTGAGGTATTTCACCAGCTCCCAGGCGGCCTCCGGGTGCTTGGCGCCGCGCGGGACGCCGATGACGGTGCCGGTGATGTAGCCCGCGCCGTACCGCTGGGGCTGGTCGTCGGCCACCGGCAGCGGCGCGGTGCCGTAGTCGAGGTCCGGGGCGTCGGCGGCGAGCATGGCCGTGCGCCACTCGCCGTCGATCGCCATGGCGACCTTGCCCGTGGTGAACGGGTTCTCGGCCGACCACTCGTCGCCGAAGCTCTTGCGGAACTTCTCGAGTTCGTCGTAGCCGTACCAGTCGGTGAGGTCCTTCTGCCAGGTCATCAGCGTCTTCCACCGGGGGTCGGAGCCGATGGCCGAGGTGCCGTCGGGGTTGGTCCACTTCGCGCCGACCATCACGCCGGTGTGGATCGGGGCGTTCTCGTACATCTGGCTTGTCGGGACGAACCCGGCGACCTTGATCTCGCCCTTGCCGTCCTTGACCGTCAGCTTCCTGGCGAGGCCGGCCAGCTCGCCCATCGTCTTCGGCGGCTCGTGGCCCTTCATGAGCGCCTTGTTGTAGTAGAGGCCGTACGCGTCGGCGAGCATGGGCATCACGCAGCGCCTGCCCCGATACTGCGTGTATTCGGCGATCACCTTCGGGAACAGCGCCGCCGGGTCGATGCCGCTCGCCTTCAGGTACGGGTTGAGGTCCTGGAAGATCCCGGCCTTGCAGAACTCGGCGACGCTGTCGGTGGTGAACGACAGGGCCACGTCGGGCGGGTTGCCGCCGCGCACGGACTGGAGGATCTGGCCGTCCTGGACCGCCTTGGTCGCCTTGACCGTGATCCACGGGAACTTCTTCTGGAAGCCGGCGAGGGTCTCGTCGAAGGCCTTGAGCTCGTTGTCGGCGCTGAAGCCGTGCCAGAACTCGATGGTGACCGGCTCGTGGCCCGCCCCGCTCCGCGCCACCTCGGGCGGCCCGCTCTCGGTGCCGGCCGTGCAGGCGGTGAGCGCGGCCAGCCCGGCCGCGGCGGAGACGAGGAGAAGGCGTTTCACGGGGGGTGTCACGGGGGGTGTCATGGGGGTGCCTCCCTAGCGCGTAGAAGGGGATGTGTTCACCGCGCCGTTCACAGGGCCGAACAGCTCCTCGCGTACGGCGCCGAGCGCGAGGTCGAGGGCCCCGGCGAGGACGGGGTTGCCCTCCAGGGCGGACAGCAGCACGCGGGGCCGGGGGATTGTCAGCGCGTGCAGCTCGCGCTCGACCATCTCCCGCAGGACCTCGCCGCCCGCCAGCAGCACGCCGCCGGACAGCACGACGATCTCGGGGTCGACCACGGCGGTGATCGCGGCCAGCCCCAGCGCGAGACGGCCCGCCAGGTCGTGCAGGGCCTCACGCGCCCTCTCGCCGGCGGCGACCGCGGTGCGCACGGCGCCCGCAGCGGTGGAGCCGCGCACGCCGTGCGCGCGCAGGAGGGCGAGCACGGCAGGGCCGCCCGACAGCGCCTGGAACCCGTGGTTGGCCCGCCTGCCGACGTCGCGCGCGGTGGGGGCGCCGACGACGGGCATGTAGCCGACCTCGCCCGCGCCGCCGGTCGCCCCGCGGTGGAGGCGGCCGCCGATGACGAGGGCCGCGCCGATGCCCTCGTCGGCCCACAGCAGCACGTAGTCCTGGTGGCCGCGGGCGCCGCCCCGGGACCGTTCGGCCTGCGCGACGAGGTTGACGTCGTTCTCCACGTCGATCGGCACGCCGATCCCGTCACGGAGGGTCCCGATCAGGTCGGGGATGTGCCAGCCGGGGATGTGGGCGGCGTAGCCGAGCCTGCCGGTCGAGGGGTCGACGGCGCCGCCGATGCCGACGACCACCCGGCTCAGCTCCGCCGGGCCGAGGCCGGCCGGGCCGCACGCCCCCGTGAGCGCGGCCCGGACCCGCTCGACCACGTCGCCGCCGGTGCGCCCGGGCGTGGCCAGTCGGTGCTCCGCGACGACCGCGCCGGTGACGTCCGCGACCGCGACGGCGATGCGCGCCGGGGTGACGTCCAGCGCCGCCACGTGGGCCGCGCGGGGGTTGATCCGGTAGAGCTCCGCCGTACGGCCCGGCAGGCCCTCGCGGATGCCGTCCAGGACGACCAGGCCGGCCTCCTGGAGCCGGGCGAGCAGCTGGGAGGCGGTCGGCTTGGACAGGCCGGTCAGCGCCCCCAGCTCGGGCCGGGTCAGCGGACCGCGTTCCAGCAGGACCATCAGCGCGGCGCGGTCGTTGATCGCGCGCAGCAGGCTCGGCGTCCCCGCGATGGGCCGGGTCATGCGTTCTCCTCCAGCTCCTCCAGGAATGCGTTAGGAAAGTTTCCTAACTATGGACGCGACCGTACGAACGGGCCCGGACGCCGTCAAGGGCGCGCCCGACGCCGAGATCCACCTGTGACCCCCTCCTGCCCGATGCGGGCGAAGAGCGGGACGGCACGTAGAATCTGGCGGCCTATGCCACAGTCTTCGACGGGCGAGCTGGCCCGGGAGCAGAAGTACGTCGCCGCGCTGTACGAGCGCCTCGACGTGCTGCGGGAGCGCACGCGCGGGCAGCTCGACGCCGTGCTGGCCCAGGGGGCCTTCGGCACCCACCAGAACCGCTCGGAGCGCGACAGCTTCGCCGTCATGTACACCCAGCGGCTGGCCCGCCTGTGGGCGGTGGAGAACGGCCTGTGCTTCGGCAGGCTCGACCACTCGGAGGGGGAGCGGCTGTACATCGGCCGTATCGGCCTGTCGGACGACGACCAGCACCGGCTGCTGATCGACTGGCGGGCGCCGGTGGCGCAGCCGTTCTACCGGGCCACCCCGGCCGCCCCGATGGGCGTCACCCGGCGGCGGCACCTGCACACGCGGGGCCGCAGGGTCACCGCGATCGACGACGACCTGCTCGACCTCGACGGCCTCACCGACGCCGACCGGGCCTCGCTCAACGGCGAGGCCGCCCTGCTGGCCGCGCTCGGCGAGAAGCGCACCGGCCGCATGCGCGACATCGTGGCGACCATCCAGGCCGAGCAGGACAAGATCATCAGAAGCGACCTGAACGGCGTGCTCGTCGTCCAGGGCGGGCCGGGCACCGGCAAGACCGTGGTGGCCCTGCACCGCGCGGCCTACCTCCTGTACACCTACCGGGAGCGGCTGGAACGCCGGGGCGTGCTGATCCTCGGGCCCAACCCGACCTTCATGCGCTACATCGAGCAGGTGCTGCCGTCCCTCGGCGAGACCGACGTGCTGCTGTCCACCGTGGGCGAGATGTACCCCGGTCTGACCGCGACCCGGGAGGACCCGCCCGAGGCCGCCGCGGTCAAGGGCCGGATCGGGATGGCCGACGTGATCGCGCGGGCCGTACGGGAGCGCCAGCGCATGCCGCGCACGCCCGTGGAGATCCGGCTCGACAAGTTCACGCTGAAGCTCGACCGGCAGACGCTGGAGGCGGCCAGGTCGAAGGCCCGCCGCTCGCGCCGGCCGCACAACCAGGCCAGGGCCGTGTTCGTACGGCACCTGCTGACCGCGCTCACCCGGCAGGCGGCCAGGCACCTGGGCCGCGGCGCGCTCGACGACGCCGACTTCGCCGACCTGCGCGAGGACCTGCGCACCGAGGAGCCGGTGCGGGTGGCGCTCAACCGGCTGTGGCCGTACCTCACCCCGCAGCAGCTGCTGATCGGGCTGTTCACCGACCGCGCGCGGATGTCGGCGGCCGGGCTGGGCGCGCGGGAGTGCGACCTGCTGCTGCGCGAGCCGCCCAAGGCGGGAGAGAAGCCGGGGGAGAACTGGTGGAGCGTGGCCGACGTGCCGCTGCTCGACGAGGCCGCCGAGCTGCTGGGCGACATCGACGAGGGCGTGCTGCGGGCCGCCCGCCGGGCCGAGCAGGAGCGCGAGGAGCGCATCGCCTACGCCCGCGAGGTGCTGGAGCTGACCGGCCTGGCCGACATCATGGACGCCGAGCGCTTCGCCGAACGGCAGCAGGCCGAGGAGACATATCTCACCACGGCCGAGCGGGCCGCCAGGGACCGCACGTGGGCCTTCGGCCACGTGATCGTGGACGAGGCCCAGGAGCTGTCGGAGATGGCCTGGCGGATGGTCATGCGCCGCGTCCCGAGCCGGTCCATGACGATCGTCGGCGACATCGCCCAGACCGGATCGGCGGCGGGCGCGGCGAGCTGGGCGCGGGTCCTCGACCCCTACGTCGCGGGCCGCTGGCGCGAGGAGCGGCTCAGCGTCAACTACCGCACCCCCGCCGAGCTGATGGAGGTCGCCGCCCGCGTGCTCGAGCTGGTCGGCCCCGACCTCAAGGCGCCGGAGTCGGTGCGGGAGACCGGTGAACGGCCGTGGGCCCTGCGGGTCGCGTCCCTGGTGGAGACGGGTCCCGCGGTCGCAGCCGAGGTCGTCGAGGGGGGCCGCCTCGTGGTGATCGCCCCCGCGGGAATGATCGGGGAGATCGGGCAAATCGTCCGGGCCGCCGTGCCGGAGGCCGCCACCGGGTCCGGCCCGGCCGCGCTGGACGCGCCCGTGGCGGTGCTGTCGGTGACCGAGGCCAAGGGGCTGGAGTTCGACTCGGTGATCGTGGTCGAACCCGGCCGGATCCTGCGTGAGTCGCCGCGCGGCCCGAGCGACCTCTACGTGGCCCTCACCCGGGCCACGAGCCGCCTCGGGGTCGTCCACACCGGCGATCTGCCGGAGGCTCTGACCGGTCTGGAACGGCGCTGAACCGGCACCGCTCCCACCTGCGGAAACGTGGTGTTTCCGCTGATCGGGACGCGGTTGACATCTGCGCTGAGGTCGGTAGTTTGCTGCGCAGTCCAGCACGGGACTGACCGGTTGGCCGTTCTATGGCGCCGCTGGCCTCTGCGTCGATGACGGAGCGTGATCCCGTCAGCACACCAGGCGCAGGGCGGCGTTCCGCCGAGGCGGGGCACCCCAGCCGGCCGGGGGGTTGGACCCAGGAGGGGCCCGGGCACCCAGTAGACAACGGAGCTCCGCGCCCGCCGCCGACGGGACGGAACCGGTCCGAAGGGCCGCCCGGGCCCCCTTCATTTCCTCGTAGAGTTGCCGAGGGCCGGTTTGGCGGCTCACGCCGCCGTCTGCGACCCTGACCTGGGATGATTTTCCGCACCAGGACGCGGGCCCATCGACACGCGAGGAGAAACTGTCCCGTGGCACTGAAGACGGCACAGGACGCGGAGCCGGCCGCCGCCGCGGCGCCCGGGCCGCGAGTGCCGGGCGCGCTCATCCGCCTCGCGGCGTCCGTCGCGGGCGGCCTGGTGCTCTACCTCGCCTTCCCGCCCCTCGGCTGGTGGTTCTGCGCGCCCCTGGGCATGGCGCTGCTCGCCCTGGCCATCCGCGGCACCGGGCCGCGCCGGGCCGCGTGGATCGGGTACGCCGGGGGTTTGGCGTTCCTCCTGCCGACGCTGGCCTGGGTCCGCCCCATCGGGGACGACGCCTGGCTGGCCCTCACGGGCATCGAGAGCCTCTTCTGGGCGGCGCTGGCCTGTCTCGCCGCGCTCGTCATGCGGCTGCGCCTGTGGCCGCTCTGGGTGGCCTGCCTGTGGGTGGCACAGGAGTGGGCCCGGGGACTGTTCCCCGTCGGGGGCTTTCCCTGGGCGCGGCTGGCCTTCAGCCAGGGCGAGTCGCCGTACACCGGCTTCGCCGCGCTGGGCGGCGCCCCACTTGTAAGTTTCACGGTCGCCCTCACGGGGATGCTGCTCGCCGCGCTGGTCACACGGCGTCCGCCGAGGTGGCGCGCCGACCGGGTGGTTGCCGGAACGCTCCTCGCCGCGATAGCCGTACCGGTGCTGGGGCTGGTCGTGCCCCGGCCCGGCGACGAGGGCAGGACAGTGCGGATCGGTGTCATCCAGGGCAACGTCCCTGGGCGGGGAATGTACTTCCTCGGCGACGAGCCCGCCGTCGTGCTGCGCAACCACGCCGACGAGACGCACCGGATGGCCGAGGCCGTACGCGCGGGCAAGCTCCCGCGGCCCGACATCGTGGTGTGGCCGGAGAACTCGACCGACATCGATCCCTACAGCAGCGCGTTCGCCCGGCAGGTGATCGAATCCGCCGTGAAGGACATCGGCGTGCCGGTCCTCGTCGGCGCGGTGGTCAAGATCGGCACCGACAAGCGGGCCACCCGCGGCGTGGTGTGGGACCCGGTCACCGGCCCGGGTGCGTACTACGACAAGCGGCGGCTCGTGCCCTTCGGCGAGTACACCCCCATGAAGGACCTGTTCCTCGCGCTGTCGTCGCGGGCCAATCTCGTCGGCCGCCAGTCCGTCGCCGGAGACAGGCCGGGGGCGCTGCGGATGGGCCCGGTGACCGTCGGCACGGTCGAGTGCTACGAGGTGGCGTTCGACAGCACGGTGCGCGAGACCGTGCTGGCCGGCGGCACCCCGCTGGTCGTGCAGACCAACAACGCCAGCTACGCGCTCACCAACCTGCCGCCGCAGCAGCTCGCGATGTCGCAGCTGCGCGCGGTGGAGTTCAACCGCGCGGTGGTCACCGCGGCGACCACCGGCATCTCCGCGTACGTCGCCCCGGACGGCCGGGTCGGCTGGCGTACGGGCGAGCTGGTGGCGGGGATGAACGTCCTGGACGTCCCCGTCAGGACGAAGAACACGGTGGCGGCGGAGGTAGGTGCGCTGCCTGAGTGGATTTTGATACTCATGGGAGCCGGAGCGACGGTGGCGGCCATCTCTGGGCGGAGGAAAAGCTGATGGAGCGGACCCCAGGGCGGGTGCTCGTGATCGTCCCCACGTACAACGAGCGGGAGAACCTCCCGATGATCACGCGGCGGCTGCGTGAGGCGCTGCCCGACGTCCACCTGCTCGTTGCCGACGACAACAGCCCCGACGGCACCGGCCGGATCGCCGACGAGCTGGCCGAGACCGACGACCACGTCCACGTCCTGCATCGGACGAGCAAGCAGGGGCTCGGCGCCGCCTACATCGCCGGGTTCCGGTGGGGCCTGGCCGAGGGCTACGACGTGCTGGTGGAGATGGACGCCGACGGGTCCCACCAGCCCGAGGAGCTGCACAAGCTGCTCGACGCGGTGACCGACGGCGCCGACCTGGCCATCGGGTCCCGGTGGGTGCCCGGCGGCAAGACCGTGAACTGGCCGTTCTCGCGTGAGCTGCTGTCCCGGGGCGCCAACACCTACGTCCGGCTGGTGCTCGGCATCCCGGTCCGCGACGCCACCGCCGGCTTCCGCGCCTACCGCGCGGCCACGCTGGAGAAGATCGGCCTGGACGACGTCGAGTCCCAGGGCTACTGCTTCCAGGTGGACCTGACGCTGCGCACCGTACGGCAGGGCCTGCGGGTTCGGGAGATGCCGATCACGTTCGTCGAGCGCACCGTGGGCAGCAGCAAGATGAGCCGGAGGATCATCATCGAGGCCTTCTGGCGCGTGGCCGTGTGGGGCGTCACGGGGTTCGCCGACCGGTTTCGCCCGAGGCGATAGG
This sequence comes from Microbispora sp. ZYX-F-249, assembly GCF_039649665.1. NCBI lineage: Bacteria > Bacillati > Actinomycetota > Actinomycetes > Streptosporangiales > Streptosporangiaceae > Microbispora > Microbispora maris. Next base: position 183,190 of record NZ_JBDJAW010000015.1, read on the forward strand.
CGCGATCCGCAGGAACCCCAGCGGCCGCGGGGACGTTGACGCAGACGTACGAGTGCCGGGGTGAGTGGGGCAAGACATGGTGCGGATCGGGCTGTTCCTCGGGTTCCTCCTGGTTCCCGTCCTGGAGATCTGGTTTCTGATCCGGGTGGGGTCCGTGATCGGCGGGTGGGAGACAGTCGCCCTGCTCATCGCCGACAGCATCCTCGGCGCCTGGCTGGTGCGCCGTGAGGGACGGCGGGCCTGGGCGGCGCTGCGCACGGCCATCGAGTCGGGCCGCATGCCGGACAGGGAACTCGCCGACGGCGCGTTGATCGTCGCCGGCGGCGCCCTCCTGATGACCCCAGGCTTCCTGAGCGACGTGTTCGGGTTCTTCATGATCCTGCCGTTCACCCGGCCGATCGCCCGCCGCTGGCTGTCGTGGTTCCTCGGCCGCCGGGTGCGCTCACTCGCCGCCCGCTCGCCGTACGCGCCGCTCTTCGACGGGACCGCGGGATTCGGCGGGGCGGAGCGCTCTGGTGGGCCCGCCGGGGCCGGCCGTGGCCGCGTGGTGCACGGCGAGATCGTCGACGATGACTGAGCGCGGCCGGGACTGAAAGCGGCGGGGACTGAAAGCGGCCGGGCACGCCGTTGCCCCGGCGGCGGAGGCACACCGGGGCAACGGGGCTGGTGACGGACGAAGCGCGGCCTACAGGCGCGGCTCGTCCTCGCCGGGCACGTCCCGGCGGCGGATGTCCCGCTCCCGGGCGTCCGGGTCGGTGACGAACCGGTCGCCGGACCGCGTCACCGGGTCGCCGGTGCCGAACCGCTCCTGCGATCGGGCCGCCGGGTCCTCGGTGCCGTACCGCTCGCTCGACGTGATCGAAGGATCGCCGGCGCCGAACAGTTCCCCGGACCGGGTCTCGGGGTCGCGCGGCGCCAGAGGCTCACCCGGGTGCGTGCCGGGAATCTCGGCGTCCAGGCGGTCCCTGGAGCCGAGCGCGGGATCGTCGGTGCCGTACCGCTCCCCGCGGCGGGTCACGGCGTAGGCGGACTCCGGAGACGACTCCGTGCGGTCCTCGACGCCGATCCCCAGGCGTTCGCGCTCGCGCCGCCCGCCGCTGTCGGCCCAGCCGGTGAAGCTGTCGGACCGGTTCGCGCGTTCCCAGGCGGCGTCCCAGCTCATGTCGTAGTGACGGTAGAGCTCACGCTCCTGCTCCGCGGACAGGTGCCCGTCGGCGTCCAGTTCCACGTCGGGAGCGTTCTTGACGTGATCCTTGGCGTACGGGACCTCGACATGACCGGCCGTCAGGTTCGCGTCGTGCAGCGGGATGAAGGTCTCCTTGGTGTGGAGAAGTCCCGTCTTGACGCAGACCCACTTCGGCCGTCCCGTCGCGTCGTCCAGGAAGACCTGCGCGACCTCGCCGATCTTGTCGCCGTTGAGGTCGTGGACCGGGTTGTCGAGCACCATGGGGATCTGCTCGTGAGTGATCACGTGCTTCTCCTTGTCTCTCGCTTGGTCGGTCCCTCTCTGGGCTACCGCCGATGGGAGAACGAAAACCACCTTTTTGGAAAATCACCGCTGCCGCGGTGTGTGCCGCGGCGCCGCGGCCTCGACATCGTCGCAGGTGGGCCACGTGATCGCGGCGTCAGCCGCCGTCGCGAAAATCGTCGTCACCATGGCGGGCCGGGCCGGGCGTCCCGGTGGGGCGCCCACCTGCCGGCGGAAGCGCCCGGCCTCGGCCAGCCGGGCAGGCGGGGCAGGCGGGACCGTGGAGCGAGCCGAAGGCTTTTAGTCGAGATTGGCCGGAATTATTCGGTTGCCTGTGACTCCATCTAATTCGGCTCCGCGCTTGAATCGGGCAAGAGCCGGGTGAAAGAATTCATACAAGTATTCGAATGAGTCGGACGGAGGTCTTATGGCGTCGCCACGTGTCGACCCTGATCGTCCCGGCCGTTCGAACATCCAGGACGGGACGTGGTGGGAGCGACTCACTGCTTGCTCGCCTCTCTGGTCATCGGAGGGCGCGACCACCGGCGATGAGCGGATCTGGGGACTCGGCAAAATAAATACCCCGGGCGACTCCGCCCGTGATCCTCGTGTCGCCCGAAGGTGGAAATTCCTCCTTGGGCAAATGCCCCCGCGCTCAAGTACCGCTGCCGACAGCGCCGCTGGTGGGTCTGCCGGTGCCGACGATGCCGGGCCGGATTCTGTCGGGACGGATTCTGTCGGGCCGGACACCGCTGGCGCGGGTGATCGCCGGGGCCGGTCGTCGTGGGTGCTGGTGGCCTCGGTGCGGGAGTCGGCGCAGGCGTTGGCGTTGGCGCCGGTTCCGGACGATGTGGACATTTGCCTGGCCGAGGCCGAGGAGTTGTTGTTCGCCCGGGATCGGATCACGTGTGCTCTTGCGGATCGGGTGGGGCGGGTGCATCGGGTGGGGCAGGCCAGGCGGCACGGTCATGCCTCCACGCGTAGCTGGCTGCGCACCTCGGGCGGGATGACGGTGGCGGGAGCAAGCCGGCTGCTGACCCTGGGCATCGAGTTGGCCCGCCTGCCTCGGGTGCGGGAGAAGTTCGCCACCGGCGAGCTGGCGGCCGGAGTGGTGGAAGCCATCTGCGCGGCGATCTCCGGGTTGTCGGATGAGCAGGCCGCCCTGGCCAAGTCGATCCTGCTGGAACTGGCCGCCAAAGCGGGTGCGGCGGAGGTGGCCAAGGCCGGCCGCTATCTGCGGGCGATACTCGACCCCGACGGCGAGGACCGCGATGAGCGGGCCGACTACGCGCGGCGGTTCCTG